>MVZJ01000031.1 GCA_002069095.1 Bacteroidetes bacterium ADurb.BinA174
TGACTCTGGCAGGCTGTCCGCATTGAACGCCGAAAAGAGACTAAGAGTTCGAAGAGGAAATTAATTTACTTTGACCAAAGGGAATCCTCCTTTCGTCAGGATACTTTTGTGCCTAAGATACAAGAAAACGACCTCAAGGAGTTTGTTAAGCAGGGAGGATGATGGATTTATAGAGGAAATATACGAAATTGTTCAATCATCTTCATATTTTTGATATAAAAAATCGTTATACGGAAAACGCTGTATGTGAATTTCCTTAGCTTTTTCGTAAATAAGACTCTTGAGTTCATCGATGTTTTCTTTCTCCTTTGCCGAAATAAAAATGGCACTATCTTTCAGTTTGCTCATCCACGACTGCTTTAGCTCTTCGAGCGTAATATTTTCGCGTTTTCGCGGAGTCAAATCATCTTCATCTTTTTCTACGAATGAAAAAGCATCTATTTTATTGAATACAATAATTGTAGGCTTCTCGGTTTTATCTATTTCATAAAGAGTTTTCTCTACAATCTGAATTTGTTCTTCGAACGCGGGATGAGAAATATCTACCACGTGAAGGAGAATATCGGCTTCGCGCACCTCATCGAGTGTAGATTTAAACGATTCAATCAAATTTGTGGGCAATTTACGAATAAACCCAACGGTATCGGTAAGTAAAAACGGAAGATTTTCTATGGTAACTTTTCTCACGGTAGTATCGAGCGTGGCAAAAAGTTTGTTTTCGGCAAACACTTCCGATTTGCTCAACAGATTCATCAGTGTTGACTTGCCCACGTTGGTGTAGCCTACAAGCGCTATGCGCACAAGTTTTCCGCGATTTTTTCGTTGTACGGTTTTTTGCTTATCAATATCTTTTAGTTCCTGTTTTAGTCGCGAAATTTTATCGAGAATAATTCGTCGGTCGGTTTCCAACTGCGTTTCTCCCGGTCCGCGCATAATCACACCGCCACCGCCGCGTTGGCGTTCCAAGTGAGTCCAAAGACGTGTTAAACGCGGTAAAAGATATTGATATTGCGCCAACTCCACCTGTGCTCTGGCGTTAGCCGTCTGTGCGCGCATGGCAAAAATATCGAGAATAAGGCTTGTGCGGTCGAGAATACGTAGTTTCAGTTTTTTTTCGATATTGCGGATTTGTTTTGCCGAAAGTTCGTCATCGAAAATCACCACACCAATTTCGTTGTCTTCGTCCAACACAAATTCTGCTATTTCTTGCAATTTTCCTGTTCCAACGAAAGTAACGGAATTAGCCATGTTTAATCGTTGAACAAAACGTTTGTCAGGTATTAATCCGGCTGTTTCTGCCAAAAAAGCCAGTTCATTCAGGTATTCGTTCACTTTTTCTTCACCTTGTTCGGACGTGATAAGTCCCACCAAAGCCGCTTTTTCGTTTTTTATTTCACTCGTTATAAAGTCTTTCATTTTTCTTAGAATTCTAATCTCTTAACAGCGAACCTACCTCACAGCCAAAATCCAACCCCAACCATCACAGCCAGTTGTGAAAAATCTTTCATAAACTGATATTTAAACTCAAAGGTGGATCGCACTTTATAACCGAAATCATATTGTATTCCCAGTCCCAGATTAGCTCCCACGCGATGTTTTGTCCAGTCATGCAAACCGATGTCGCTAACTTTTGAGGCATCGAACTTCCAGTTGGAATAACTCAAACCCGCAATCGGGTAAAAAGAAAACAACCACGACACGGGAACCACATAATGCGCGTCGGCATTCACCTCCCACACTTTAATGTTTTTTCGCGGCAAATAATAAGTAAAAAAAGGTGCGAAACGAATATTGTTTGTGTAATAATAATGTAGATGAGCGCCTGCTCCAACGCTTTTCATTTCGGTGCCGTAACCGGTGTGAGCTCCTAATCCAACCGTTCTTTCATATTGTGCAAATGATTTTGTAACAGATAGAACTAAAAATATGATGGATAGGTATGCAAATTTCCTCATAAATTGAATTATTCGTTATTCTTTTCTCCTTTCAGAATCGGGAGGTGCCAGTGAAATTTCACTGCTAATATTCTGGTTAAAATAACAATCGTTGCCGTTAACAGTTCATTTAACGCTAAATTCATATTCAAAATATAGGCGGCAGTGAAGAAAATCGCCCCGATTACACAAGCAAAGGCATACACTTCTTTTCTGAAAATAAGCGGAATTTCTGTAATCAGAATATCCCGAAGCATTCCTCCGAATGAACCGGTAATAGTACCCATAATTACCGCTACCCAAGGTGCAAAGCCCATAACCAGCGTTTTCTCGGTTCCTACCACCACAAATAATCCCAGTCCGATACTGTCGAAAAGGAAAAAAGTATATTGTAACCTCACTACTTTGTTTTTAAACATTATAACGAACAACAAGGCAAAAAGCGTTGCCCAAAGGTAAATCGGGTTTGCCATCCAGAAAGGCGTAACACCGATAAACAAATCACGAATGGTTCCGCCGCCGATAGCCGTTATGAATCCAATGGTGAAAGCGCCGAACAGATCGAAATTCTTTGAAGAAGCCATTCTTACGCCGCTAATGGCGAAGGCGAATGTACCCAAAAACTCGATTACATCTACTAACTTGATGTTTCTGAAAAAGTCTATAAAGTCGAAATACATAAACTGAGATTAATTAAATTATCATTCCACTCCCAAGGCACAACCGGCTTTCCGTATCGTAAATCACTCCAAACTGGCCGGCAGCAATACCTTGAATCGGCAAATCGGATGAAATACGATATAAATCGCCTATTTTAGAAATTCGTCCTTTGGTAAATTCCGGTGTGTGGCGGATTTTGAAAGTGATTTCTTTTTCGTTGTTAAAATCACCCCAAATATCTTTAGTGATAAACGAAAATCCCTGAAGGTTAACCACATTACCGTATTGATGCTTAGTGTCGTACCCTTTTGAAACGTAAACGATGTTTCGGTTCACGTCTTTTTTAATCACAAACCACGGGCCGCCGCTTAGTCCCAAGCCTTTCCTCTGGCCGATGGTGTGAAACCAAAATCCCTGATGCCTGCCGATAATATTTCCTGTTTCCAGTTCCACTATCAGGCCTTCTTTTTTACCCAAATAACGTTCGATAAAATTGTTGTAATTTACTTTTCCGAGAAAACAAATTCCCTGACTGTCCTTTCGTTGTGCCGATGGAAGTTTGTTTTTCAGTGCAATTTGCCTGACTTCCGATTTCAGCAAATTACCGATAGGAAAAATCAGTTTCGAAACTTGCAAGTAACCCACCTGTCCTAAAAAATAGGTTTGGTCTTTTACGTGATCCTTAGCTGTGGAAAGCCACGTTAATTCATCTTTTTCAGTAGTTGTGGCGTAATGGCCGGTGGCAATTTTATCAAAATGATACCCCCATTTTTCTTCGAAAGCACCGAATTTTATGAGCTTGTTGCACATCATATCGGGATTGGGTGTGAGTCCGCGTTTCACTGAATCGATAGTATATTGAACCACACTGTTCCAGTACTCTTCGTGCAGAGAAACAACCTCGAACCGACAACGGTATTTTTTCGCGATAAACGTTACAATTTCAATATCTTCTTCTGAAGGACAATCAATGTATCCGTGTTCATCTTCCATCCCTATTTTTATGTAAAATATGGTTGGGTCGTAGCCCATCTCTTTCAACTGATGAACTACAACGGAACTATCCACGCCTCCCGATACCAATGCTGCAATTTCCATTATCTTGTTGTTTTCGAATACAAAGTTACGAAATAGATGGTAGTTGGGTGTTAAGTTTCAGAGAAAAGTTATAATTTTGGAGTTTCAAAAAAAAACAATATGTCAGTTACAAAACAATCTCACCCAAAAGGCTTGTACTTTATTTTCGTTACCGGAATGTCGGAACGATTCAGTTATTACGGAATGCGCGCTATTTTTACGCTGTATCTCATCAACGCGCTAATGCTCGATAAGGAGTTCGCCTCTGCTATTTACGGTAACTATACCGGTTTGGTTTATCTCACTCCGCTTATCGGCGGATATGTTGCTGACCGATATATCGGCATGCGTCGTTCTATATTTTGGGGTGCGTTGTTGATGGTGCTGGGGCAGTTTTTGATGTTTTTCAGTGCACTCAATTTCGAAAACGTGGAATTGGCGAAATGGTTGATGTACGGAGGATTAGGCAGTTTGATTTTCGGGAACGGATTTTTTAAGCCGAATATTTCATCAATTGTAGGACGACTTTACGAATCTGGAGATAAAAAGCTCGATTCCGCTTATACTATTTTCTACATGGGTGTGAATCTCGGTGCTTTTATGGCTCCTTTGTTGTGTGGATACCTGGGCGATACCGGAAATCCGTCGGATTTCAAGTGGGGCTTTTTGACTGCTACAATTACCATGGTTTTGAGTTTAATATTTTATGTGGCTAAAAACAATAAGTATTTAGTTGGCCCTAACGGAGAAGCCATCGGCATTATTCCTGCTCAAAAGGCTGAAAATAAAAATATAACCAACATGTCCAAACCAAAGCTTAACATAGTCCAACTGGCTTTGTGGATTGCCGGAGGTATTATTTTATTTACTCTTTTCTACAAATGGTTTGGCGGAGATATCATTGGAGCTATTATCTATTCGGCATGTATTGTTGTTCCCGGATTTATAATTTCAGATCCTTCTCTTACAAAAATTGAACGCCAACGTATTTTAGTGATTTACATTATTGCATTTTTCGTGATTTTCTTTTGGGCGGCTTTTGAACAGGCCGGAATTTCGTTAACCTACTTTGCCGAAGAACAAACCAACCGGAATATTTTGGGATGGACAATGCCTGCCAGTTGGTTTCAATCGTTCAATGCTGTTTTTGTGGTGTTGATGGCCCCTATTTTCTCTATGCTTTGGATTAAGCTGGGACAAAAAAACATGGAGCCTGCTTCGCCCACCAAGCAAGCTATTGGTTTGTTTCTACTCTCGCTGGGATATTTGCTTATCGCTATCGGAGTGAAAAATGTGGGGCCAGGTGTTAAAGTGAGTATGCTTTGGCTCACCGGATTGTATTTTATTCACACCATGGGCGAGTTAACGCTTTCTCCTATTGGTCTTTCTATGGTAAATAAATTGTCGCCTGTGCGTTTTGCTTCGTTGCTGATGGGTGTTTGGTACTTATCTATGGCAACAGCCAACAAACTTGCCGGAACATTGAGTTCCCTTTATCCCGAAGTCGGAAAAACAAAAATGTTCATAGGTTTCGAGATTTCTTCGTTGTTCGACTTCTTTATGATATTTGTTGTTATGTCGGCTTTTGCATCGGTGGTTTTATTTATTTTGTCCAAAACGCTGCAAAAACTGATGCACGGAATCCGGTAAAAAAACAAATATTGATATACTTTTTTTTTAGCAGCAGAAAAAAATGGCTTTTTTTTATATTCTGCTTATAATTATATCGATAATTTAAAAGTTTTTTTCTAACTTTACAGATTAATAATTTGCGAGAATTGTGAACATATACAATTTTGCACTTCAACAACGTTTCAAGAGTGAATGATTTGTTGCTTTTTATCTCGATTTTTTCGGGATTTCTGAGAGAAAGAAAAAAAACTATATAAATGACCTACAAATGGAATTATCTTACCCTAACAACCGATCAAAAAAATAAAAAAGATGAACTGACGAAAGAAATACAAATTAATCCCGTACTGACAGAATTGTTGCTGAAACGAGGCATTTCAAGCGTGGAAGAAGCAAAAAAATTTTTGTATCCAAGCCTCACCGACATGCATGATCCTTTCTTGCTGCCTGATATGGAAAAGGCAATAAGACGCATTGAACAAGCAATCGGGAACAAAGAACGGATTCTTATTTATGGAGATTATGATGTAGATGGCACTACAGCCGTTTCGTTGGTTTATAAGTTTTTACGGAAAATAACCAATAACATTGATTATTATATTCCAGATAGGTACGATGAAGGGTATGGCATCTCGATTCAAGGAATTGATTATGCCGTTGAAACAGGCGTTAAACTTATTATCTCTCTCGATTGTGGCATAAAAGCAGTAAAAAAGGTTGCTTACGCCAAAGAACACGGAATCGATTTTATTATTTGTGATCACCACATGCCCGATGAGCAACTGCCTGATGCAGTGGCGGTTGTTGACGCCAAACGGGAGGATTCCGTTTATCCGTATGACGAACTTTCAGGTTGCGGAGTCGGTTTCAAACTAGTACATGCTTTTTCTATTCGTAACGGGTTGGCTTTTTCAGATATTGAACCGTTACTCGACTTGGTGGCTGTAAGCATTGCTGCCGACATTGTTCCCATTACCGGAGAAAATCGGGTGATGATGCATTACGGCTTAAAACGTCTTAACTCCAATCCCAGTTTCGGGTTACGCGGGATAATTGAGATTTGCGGATTACAACGCAAACCTATCAGTGTGAATGACATTGCCTTTAAAATCGGTCCGCGTATCAACGCATCAGGTAGAATGATGAACGGTAAAGAAGCGGTTGATTTAATGCTTGCCGCAGATATGGTTCAAGCTCGAGAAAAAGCCGTTAATATCGATAAATACAACGAAGACCGTCGCGAATTAGACAAGCGGATTACCGACGAAGCCATTGATTTTGTGGATAATCAGTTCAACATTACCGATCACAAAAGTATTGTGTTGTACAACGAAACGTGGCACAAGGGTATTATTGGAATAGTGGCATCGAGATTGACGGAAAAATATTATCGTCCGGCAGTGGTACTTACAAAGTCGGGCGGATTGATTTCCGGTTCTGCACGTTCGGTCAATAATTTCGATGTTTACAAAGCTATTGAATCCTGTAAGGATATTCTCGAAAATTTTGGGGGGCACATGTATGCAGCCGGATTAACGCTTAAAGAAGAAAATCTGGACGAATTTAAGCGTCGTTTCGATGAGATTTCATTCGATGAAATTGAGAACAGGATGATGCAGCCGCAAATAACAATTGATGCTGAAATTCCGCTCAATGAGATTACATCTGAATTTGTTCAGGCATTGTCGTTGTTCAATCCATTTGGTCCCGAAAATGAGAATCCGGTTTTTGTTACCCGGGGAGTGCTGGATGCCGGAGGCAGCAAATTGGTAGGACGTGGTTTTCATCATATCAAGCTTGAATTGGTGGATAAAACGGTTTCCGAACCCATACAGGGCATTGCATTCAGTTCCGATGCCTATTTTAAGAAAATAAAGGAAAAACAACCTGTCGATATTTGTTATACGATTGAAGAAAATCGCCACGGTGGGAGTACATACACTCAGTTGTTGATAAAAGATATACGGGGTTAAGGGACGTAAAACAAATAATTTATAACAACTACAACTTATTTATTACGCATCCCTAAAAGTGCAAAATACGTTCGATAATGGAATCGGCATTGTTTCATGATATTCTGAAAGAATACTGGGGCTACGATTCGTTTCGTCCGCTTCAGGAAGAGATTATTCAGTCGGTTTGGGAACGAAAAGACACACTTGGACTGATGCCCACCGGAGGTGGCAAATCGCTCACTTTTCAGGTTCCCACGATGGCGATGGATGGCCTGTGTTTGGTCGTTACGCCGCTTATCGCGTTGATGAAAGACCAGGTTGACAATCTTCGTGAAAAAGGCATCAAAGCAACGGCAGTTTATTCGGGAATGTCTCGCGATGAGATTCTTACCGCTCTCGAAAATTGTATTTTCGGCGATTATAAATTCCTCTACGTTTCGCCCGAAAGGTTATTTTCCGATATTTTTCTGACAAAACTCAGAGCAATGAACATTTGCTTGCTCGTGGTGGATGAGTCGCACTGTATATCGCAATGGGGTTACGATTTCCGTCCGTCGTACCTGAAAATTGCCGCTATTCGGGACAGTTTAATTAACGTTCCCGTTTTGGCGCTCACAGCAACAGCCACACGCGAAGTAGCAGATGATATTCAGGAAAAACTGCATTTCAAGAAAAAAAATGTTTTCAGAACGAGTTTCGAGCGGGAAAATCTTTCGTACGTGGTTCGTACCGTCGAAAACAAAATTGCGGAACTTATTCATATTTTAAAATCGGTAAAAGGAACAGCTATTGTTT
Source organism: Bacteroidetes bacterium ADurb.BinA174 (assembly GCA_002069095.1). GTDB lineage: Bacteria > Bacteroidota > Bacteroidia > Bacteroidales > Dysgonomonadaceae > Petrimonas. The sequence continues at coordinate 8,054 of MVZJ01000031.1, forward strand.
ACGTGCGTAGCCGGCAAGAAACGAAAGATATTGCTGTTGCTTTGCAAAAGTCGAAAATATCGGTCGATTTTTTTCATGCGGGACTGTCGCACGAAGAAAAAATCTATAAGCAAAACGCATGGAAAACGGATGAATGCCGTGTAATAGTTTCGACTAACGCTTTTGGGATGGGTATCGATAAGCCCGATGTGCGGTTGGTTATCCACATGGATTTACCCAATTCGCTGGAGGAGTATTATCAGGAAGCCGGACGCGCCGGGCGCGACGGTGAACGTTCCTACGCCATTGTTTTGTACACGAAAGCCGACAGTGCAAAACTGAAAAAAAGAATTTCCGATACATTTCCCAAAAAGGAATTTATCGTGAGGGTTTACGAGGCGTTGGGAAATTTCTTCCAAATTGCTGTCGGGTCGGGAATAAACAACGTTTTCGATTTCAGTTTGCACGAATTTTGTCACGCTTTTAAATTCTCTCACCTGCAAACGCATCATGCTCTTAAGATTCTTGAACTAGCAGGATATATCGAGTACACCGAAGAGGTGGATGCCCGTTCACGGTTAAAGTTTTTGGTTTTTCGCGATGAACTTTATTCGCTGAATTTATCGAAAGACGTTGAAGAACTTATTCACGTCATCCTAAGAAATTATACAGGCGTTTTCGCCGATGAGGTTTATATCGATGAAACAATGTTGGCGATACGATTGGAAAAAACGCGGGAAGAAGTATATCAAATGCTCGTGCACTTAGCCAAACTGCGTTTTATTTATTACGTGCCGCAAAAGAAAACCCCGTTTATTATTTATACCACTTCGCGTGAAGATACGCAGTTCGTATCCATTCCTAAAGTAGTTTACGAGGAACGCAAAAAACGGTTCGAGAAACGAATTGTTTCCATGACTGATTATGCCGAAAGTGATCGTATTTGTCGCAGTAGGATGCTATTGATTTATTTCAACGAGAAAAATCTGAAAGATTGCGGCAATTGCGATGTTTGCTTACGTAAAACCGAAGCGGGACTCACGAATTATGAATTCAACGAGATAGAAATGCTGCTTGCCGAATCCTTAAGCGTAGCTTCTCCGCAACGATTGGACGATTTAGTAAAATCAATATCCGGTTTTAACACTGAAAAAGTGATAAAAGTAATTCGGTTTTTGGTGGATAGAGGAAGGTTGAAGTTGAAAGAGGACGAGATTTCGCTATAATGTCGGGAGACGAAGGCTGTGCCTTAGTTTTCTTTAACTGAGTTATAAACTCCGTTTCCCATTATTCACCGCCCATGTCAGCACAACATCGGGAAAAACTTCGTAGTGAATTTGAAATGTTTTTTGCTGCTTGGTTTTTGATTCAAAAGCCTGAATAACACCTTTCCTTTGCGGCGTGAACGGTTGAATACGAAGATGTTCCTTAAAGTCGATTTCGTTTTCTTCCATTATTTTAAACATGGTTTCCTTTGCCGACCAATGCAACAATTGATGGATAACCTTTTGCGAAGGATCGATGTACTCATCCACCGAAATAAATTTACCAGCTAATTTACTCACTCTATCCGAAATGGCTTCTACGTCTATTCCTACGGAATAATGTTTGTGTAACAAAATGGCCGCGTAATCTTTGGTGTGAGAAATGCTTATTTTACGGGAATCATCCATTAAAAATGGCCTTCCATCGAGGCGGTTGCCGATTATTTTATCCTCACCCATCAACTCAAAAAGTAAAACGCGTGTAGTGAGCCACTCGACAATTCTTCTTTCGGAACGTATTTTAGAGATGTACTTTTTTGCCTCAATTTGTTGCTTTTCGGGCAATAAATTAAGTAAATCTTCAGGCTTGCCGACGATTTTTCTAACGCCGATAAGTCCGTCTCCGTCAATATGTTCCTTGCGAAGGAGCATTTATAGTTGTGCTGAAATTTTGAAAATTAAGATTATTAAGAATCGATTTTTGCGGGAATAAACCGGACTTTCACAATTCGGCGTTTGCTCATTTCTTCCGCCTGAAATCCGTATTTCTTGTATTCTATCAACTCTTTTCGTTTTGGAAAATCGCCTTTCAATTCCAGCATTAATCCAGCAATGGTATCGGCATCTTCCTGTAATTTTTCGAAATCCCTTTCGGGCACGCCGGTTATTTCAATGAAATCTTCGAGTGATGTTTTTCCTTCAAAAATATAAGATCCGTCTTGAGCGATGGTGTAGAAAGGTTTTACTTCTTCGTCGTACTCATCGCTGATATCGCCTACAATCTCTTCCAGAATATCTTCCATTGTAACAATTCCGGTTGTTCCGCCATATTCGTCCACCACAATTGCCATGTGGTTTTTATTGGCGCGGAACTCTTCTAACAAGTCGTCTATCCGTTTCGTTCCAGGCACGAAATAGGCCGGGCGGATAAGCGATTGCCAACGAAAATTATCTGTTTTAATAAGATGCGGCAACAAGTCTTTTACGTATAAAATACCTTGAATGTTGTCGGGATTTTCTTCAAAAACGGGAATGCGTGAAAAACCGGCATCTACAATAAAACGGATGACTTCTTTGAACGATGTTGCAATATCGATAGCCACCATATCGGTGCGCGACACTAAAATATCGTCCACTATCTTGTCTTTAAACCGGATAATGCCTTCGAGTATATCTTTTTCCTGTTCTTGCGTTATTTCGCTTGATGTAATTTCGAGAGCCTTCGACAAATCGTCCATCGATATTTCGTGTCGTTTTTGAATAACGCTTTTGCTGAAAATATTGCTTGTTTTTACCAAAAGCGATGAAAAAGGAGTCATCAGTTTGTTCAGAAACTGAATGAATCGCGAATTAATACGGACAAAATTCAGTGTCCGTTGCGAAGCGTATGTTTTAGGGATGATTTCTACGAAAAAAAGAATAAAAGCGATGATAATCAGCAGTTCCAGTACAATTTTATTGTTACTGCCCGAGAAAAAGGGGATCAGGTTCAGCAAATAGAAAAGTAAAGTAACTATTGTGATGTTTAGAAAATTGTAAGAAATAACAATAGCGCTTAACAATTTCTCCGAATTCTGGAGCAAATTTGAAACGCGTATTGATTTCGGATGTGTATCGGTGTGAATTTCTTCGGTTTCTTCCTGGTTGAGGGAGAAAAATGCGATTTCCGAACCGGAAATAATAGCATTAATGAAAGTGAGTACGAGGGTAAGTACAATTAATATATAGTCGACAGCCGACAATGTGACGGCCTGTACATCGGAATATATAAGCGAAAGCGGATCAGGATCCAATGGTGGAAAATTTAGTGAAACAAAAGAGAATGTTCCAACCTAAAATGAGACTAAAACATTCTCTGTAAAATTACGATGTTTTTTTAAAACGGCAAATCATCTGCCTCAGAATTATCGCCCAAATCTACCGGTTCACTGTCTGAAAGATCGTGTTTATCGTTCTGATAACCTGGACCTTCACCCAATCCGGCTCTGCGGCTAAGCATTTCCACGTTATCGGCGTAGATTTCGGTAATATATCTTTTTACACCGTTTTGGTCGTCATACGAGCGCGAGCGAATTTTTCCTTCGATATACAATTGCATACCTTTTTTTACGAATTTTTCTACAATCTGCGCCAATCCTCTCCAACAAACAATATTATGCCATTCCGTACGTTCGGGAACCTGTGTTCCGTTTGCTGCCGTGTAGCCTCTCTCGCTGGTCGCCAAAGGGAAATTAGCTTTTACGTTGTCGTTGTCAAAATACTTGATTTCCGGGTCTTTCCCTACATTTCCTACTAAAATAACTTTATTTACCGACATAGCTTAAAAAATTTGGTTTAATAAAATAAATCAATTCGAAACAAAATTAGTGATTATTTTGGATTCTGCAAGTTTTACCGTTAAATTATTTCGAGATATTTATGGATGAGTCGCGATACCGGGTATTCAAACAGCGATGCTGACTTGATTTTGATGAATTTTTTTTCAATATCGAAAATGTTGTATTGGCCGAGTTCAACCCTATAAAAATCGGCGTGAATAATGCGATGCGACAATATATGTTTCAAACGGAGCTTATGCTGAAAATAAATTTCTCCAACCGAGTGAAACAAATTGGAAAAACCGGAATTTTCTTGTAGTTTAAGCAGATCGTTTTGTTCTTCGGTTTCAATTAGCGGAAATTCATAAAGATTTTTCCAGACGTCTGAATTGTCTCGCTTTTTAACATATGTGTATCCGTTTTGTTCGATGTGGAAATAATTGAAGAAGCGCTCTTTTTGAATTGTTTTTCCTTTTTTTACGGGGTAATTTAATACGTTTTTCTTTTCGAAAGCCAAACAAACGCTTTGCAAGGGGCATTCCGTGCATTTTGGCTGTTTAGGAGTGCAAACAAGCGCTCCAAACTCCATAATTGCCTGATTATGATCGCCGGGATGTTGTTCATCGAGAATGGATTGTGCTATTTCATTGAAATATTTTTTCCCGATTGTGGAATCTATCGGCGTTTCAATGGTGAACAACCTCGATAGAACCCTAAACACATTTCCGTCAACAACAGGGTAGGGCAAATTGTAAACTATCGACGCAACAGCCGCTGCCGTATATTCTCCAACGCCCTTCAACGAAAGGATATCGCTGTACGATGAAGGAAAAACCCCGTCGAATTTCTCCATAACTTGCTTGGCTGCCGTGTACAGGTTTCTTGCCCGCGAGTAATAACCCAATCCTTGCCAAATTTTCAACACATCGTCTTCGGACGCTTCGGCGAGCGATTTTATATCGGGAAATCTTTCTATAAACCGTAAAAAATAATCGTTTCCCTGATTTACCCGCGTTTGTTGCAGAATAATCTCTGAAATCCATACAACATACGGGGCTTTGGTTTCTCTCCAGGGTAAACTGCGTTTATGCTGTGCGTACCAATATTGTAAAAGACTGCTTATCAGTTTGTCGCTTTCTTTTTTATTCATTATCTTTGTGAAATCAGATACAAAACTACGTTAAAAACATGTTTAATCAAGAAAATTCAAGAAAAAAATAAAATTAAATCGTAATTATTTCTTGTGTTGAAAAAAAAGCTATATATTTGCAGTCCAAAAATTTAAGAATTAACTATATTATCATTAACATTAAAAAAATAAAAAAATGACTAAAGCAGACATTGTAAACGAAATTGCAAAGAATACGGGTGTAGATAAAGCATCTGTTTTGGCAACAGTAGAATCTTTCATGGAAGTTGTAAAAGATTCGTTAGCAAAGAATGAAAACGTTTATTTAAGAGGTTTCGGTAGCTTCATCGTGAAGAGAAGAGCTAAAAAAACTGCTCGCAACATCTCTAAAAACACAACAATCATTATCCCCGAACATAATATACCCGCTTTCAAACCGGCAAAAACGTTTGTTGCTCAAGTTAAGGATAATAATTAATTGCAAAGTACGTAAATTTTAAAAACTAAAGAAAATGCCAAGCGGAAAAAAAAGAAAAAGGCATAAAATGGCTGTTCACAAACGGAAAAAAAGACTAAGAAAAAATAGACATAAAAAGAAGAAATAGTTTTTTCGAAAGTTTTTTAAGCACAATTATATACAGGAACAAACTTAAAAGATTTAAATATCGGAAAAGTTTGTTCTTTGTGTATAAATATTTCAAAGGTGTTCGTGAGAACACTGCTTTCTGCTCAGAGGAGCAGAAGCCTAATTAATTCAAACATTTAAAAACAAAAAATTGTGGCAAGCGAACTTGTAGTGGATGTTCAGCCCAAAGAGATTACGCTAGCGGTTCTCGATGATAAAAAGCTTGTAGAGTTACAGCAGGAGAGCCAGAGTGAATCTTATGCGGTGGGAAACATCTATTTAGGCAGGGTCAAAAAATTGATGCCTGCTCTAAATGCTGCATTTATTGATGTAGGACACAAAAAGGACGCTTTTCTTCACTATTTGGATTTAGGGGTAGAATTTAACTCTGTTTCGAGTTTTCGGAAAACGATTGAAGATAAGAAAAAGATACCGTTGTTGCAGAAAATGAAACTGCAACCCGAAATAGAAAAAGGCGGTTCCATTTCGGACAAACTGAAAGTAGGACAAGAAATATTGGTGCAAGTTGCCAAAGAACCTATTTCGACTAAAGGCCCGAGATTAACCGCCGAAATTTCATTTGCTGGACGGTTTATGGTGTTGATACCGTTTATTGACCGTGTTTCGGTATCGCAAAAAATAAAATCGCGCGAAGAGCGCGCACGTCTTCGACAACTCATACAAAGCATCAAGCCCAAAAACTTTGGCGTAATAATTCGTACCAACGCCGAAAAGAAAAGAGTGGCTGAACTTGACGCAGAGTTAAAAGTATTGGTAAAACGCTGGGAAGATACCGCCGATAAATTGCTTAAGGCAAAAGCGCCGTCGCTGGTTTTCGAAGAAACAGGACGTACGGTTGGATTACTTCGCGATATTTTCAGTCCATCGTTTGAACAGATTCACATCAACAATTCTGATGTGGCAAAGCAGATTGCCGAATATGTCAGCTTAATTGCTCCCGACCGGAAAAATGTAGTAAAACACTACAACGGGGCAGCACCAATATTAGACAACTTTGGCGTCACCAAACAGATTAAATCGCTCTTTGGCAAAACCGTTACATTTAAGAACGGCGCTTATCTCATTATTGAACATACCGAGGCATTGCATGTTATTGATGTGAACAGCGGAAACCGTAACAAACAATCGCTCGGACAGGAAGAAAGTGCCTACGAAGTAAATGTTGCCGCCGCCGAAGAAATTGCCCGCCAACTACGCTTGCGTGATATGGGTGGTATTATCGTAATCGATTTCATCGATATGAATTCGGGCGATCATCGCAACAAACTGTTCAACAAGATGAACGAGTTTCTGGCATCGGATAGGGCGAGACACAAAATTCTTCCATTGAGCAAATTCGGATTGATGCAAATCACGCGTCAGCGAGTTCGCCCCGAAATGGAAGTTGCCACGAGCGAGGTGTGCCCCACCTGCTTTGGCAAGGGAAAAATTAAATCGTCGATTTTGTTTACCGATACGTTGGAAGGAAAAATCGATTATTTGGCTAACAAGCTAAAAGTGAAGAAATTCAGCCTGCACATACATCCTTATGTTGCAGCTTATATTCAACAAGGTTTGTTTTCGTTGAAATACAAATGGAAAAAGAAATACGATGTTGCGTTGAAAGTAATACCCAACCAGAGTTTGGGTTTCCTGCAATATGTGTTTTATGACAAGGAAAACAACGAAATGGACCTGAAAGAAGAAATTGAAATGAAATAAACTTCGCAAAACCGAAGTAAAAAGTAAAAACCGAATTGCTGGTGCAGTTCGGTTTTTTGCGTTTAATGACATTGCACAGAGTCGCGCGGAGAAAAGCACGGAGAATTACGGATAAGTTCAAAAATCTCTGTGAACCTCTGTGCTATTCTCTTTATTCTCTGTGCAACGTATTCGGATACATCATTTTATGAAAGCAAATGTTGAAATATTCCAAATCGTAATTCGTAAATCTGAAATGTTTAGACTCAAAAAACGAGCTAGCAAGTTCAAGTGGCACTGTCTGTCCCGTCCTGATAAGTATCGGGATTCAGGATTCCTTTTGTGCGTGGATAAATAGTTAGAAATTCAAAAAAAAATGGGCTAAAGCCTTCATCTAACTGTGTTTTACCCACGAGTTCCTGATATTCGGGATAAATTGCACTTGCAGTAATTAATAAATTTTTCTTAGGAGACATTGTGGATAATCGTTTAGTTTTTTATATTTGTCAAATAAAATGATTGACGATAATGAAACGCAAATTATTCCATTTTTTTGTATTAATAATCTGCCTATTCGCTTGCAAGCATAAAACACAAACATCAGACATTGAGACTACCCGAATCAAGAATATGATTGCGGAAATCCGCTTTATTGACTACGATGATGTGTTTAACGATATGGAAAACTCTACTAATGCTCTATCTGAAGAGGAATATAGCTATATGTTATTTTTAGATACAACATATATTCAATTAATAGAAAAGAAGTATCCTAAACTTGTTGACGAATTTAAATACGGGTACGATTTTTTAGACTATTCCGAAATAGAAAATAATTCTCGAAAGCGAATGATGAAGTTTATTGAAACTGATATTAAATCCCTAAAAGACTGTTTCAGAGATGAAGAGGTTTTAACAAAAATATTATCGAATAATTCTGGTCAACTGCCATTAGAGAGAATTAGATTGGGCGATGAAGTTTATACAAAAGGTGATAAAATAGCCCTCTTTTGGTTATACGGAATTGGCGATGAATTCAATAAAGCTTGGAAAGCTGAAAATGGTTTATATATTGAACACATCTCGACAGTAATGTCACATTAAAAACACAATATTTTCAAATCAGCCAACAAAATCCCAAATCGTAATTCGTAAATCGTAAATCTGAAATCTCTACATTTCATCCACATCAAAATAAACCACCACATACTTAAACTCCTGCTCATTGCGCAATAGGGATTCTGCTTGCTGTGGAGATAAATTTATTTCTAACTTCAGCAAAATTTCCCGAATATGATATCGCTGAATTTTACTTATTACAGGCTTATTCGGACCAAGAACACGCTCTTTTAATGAGCCTTTGAGCATATTGGTAAAGAGAGAGGAAGCCGCTTCCACTTTTTGTTCATTTCTGTCTTTAAAAACAATGCGAATTAACCGATAGAATGGGGGATAACGAAAATCGGGATAATTGAGCATGCCGTCGGCAGAAATAATCCCAACAACACTCACATTAT
>MVZJ01000032.1 GCA_002069095.1 Bacteroidetes bacterium ADurb.BinA174
CACAAAAAGAGCGAAGAAAAGTAGAAGTGTAAACTTTTTCATAAAGATGAGTATTTGTTTTTAAGTCGCTAAAGGTAATAAAAAAATACCGCCCTCGAACGAGAAGCGGGATTTTCATATAATTTATTATCAAATTACAATTTCGGTCCGGCAGCAACCAATGCTTTACCTGCTTCGTTTCCTGTAAACTTCTTGAAGTTATTGATGAAACGTCCTGCAAGGTCTTGAGCTTTTTCGTCCCAAACTTTAGCATCAGCATAAGTATCGCGTGGATCAAGGATAGCAGGATCTACACCCGGAAGCGCTGTTGGTACTTTGAAGCCAAAGTATGGAATTTCTTTGGTTTCGGCTTTATCAATAGAACCATCAAGAATAGCATCAATGATACCACGAGTATCTTTAATAGAGATACGTTTTCCTGTACCATTCCATCCTGTATTTACCAAGTAAGCTTTCGCTCCTGATTTTTTCATTTTCTTCACTAACTCTTCAGCGTATTTTGTTGGGTGCAATGACAAGAAAGCTGCGCCGAAACAAGCTGAGAAAGTAGGAGTTGGTTCAGTAATACCGCGTTCAGTTCCGGCTAATTTTGCTGTAAATCCTGATAAGAAGTAGTATTGAGTTTGATCTGCATCAAGGATAGATACCGGAGGAAGTACTCCAAAAGCATCAGCTGACAAGAAAATGACTTTTTCAGCAGCCGGTCCTTTTGATTTTGGTTTAACGATATTTTCAATGTGATAAATTGGGTAAGAAACACGTGTGTTTTCTGTTACAGATTTATCAGTAAAGTCAATTTTACCATTCTCGTCAACTGTTACGTTCTCAAGAAGAGCGTCACGTTTGATAGCATTGTAAATATCGGGTTCAGATTCTTTGTCGAGGTTGATAACTTTTGCATAGCAACCGCCTTCAAAGTTAAACACACCTTCGTCATCCCATCCGTGCTCATCGTCACCGATTAGCAGACGTTTCGGGTCTGTAGAAAGCGTAGTTTTACCTGTTCCTGAAAGTCCGAAGAAAATAGCAGTATTTTTGCCTTCAAGGTCAGTGTTAGCAGAACAGTGCATAGAAGCCATTCCTTTTAATGGAAGCAGATAGTTCATATAAGAGAACATACCTTTTTTCATCTCACCACCGTACCAACTACTGCCAATAACTTGCATTTTTTCTGTCAAGTTAAAAACGGTAAATGTTTTTGAATTCAATCCTAGTTCTTTCCAATTATCACCTGCATCGGTTTTCGAAGCATTTAGAATTACAAAATCAGGTTCGCCATAGTTAGCTAATTCCTCTTCCGTTGGGCGGATAAACATGTTTTTCACAAAGTGAGCTTGCCATGCTACTTCCATAATAAAACGGAATTTTTGACGAGAGTTTTCGTTGGTTCCGCAGAAAGTGTCAACAACAAATAATCTTTTGTTTGATAGTTGTTTAGCTGCAATTTTTTTCAACTCCACCCAAGTAGATTGTGGAAGCGGTTTGTTGTCGTTTTTATATTCATCGGAAGTCCACCAAATAGTGTCTCTTGACACGTCATCCATGATAAAGAATTTATCTTTTGGAGAACGTCCTGTGTAAACGCCTGTCATTACGTTAACAGCACCTAGTTCTGTTACTTGTCCTTTTTCAAAACCTTCTAAACCCGGTTTTGTTTCTTCAGCAAAAAGCTGATCGTATGACGGATTGTGTATAATTTCTGTAACACCTGTAATGCCATACTTTGTTAAATCTAAATTTGCCATTTGAAATAATATAAATGTGTGTGAATTAAATTGTTCTAACCGTTTTTACTCGTGAATGATACCCTAAAATTCTGACGATATCCTAAAACAGCGACAAAAATAATTAATAATATTGATATAAAAAAGCAATTAAAGAAATATTTCTTTAATCATCTTTTTTTTATTTTTAATTTCTTATTTGGAACAAAAAAAAGATGAAAATGTTTATGATTGAAAGCAAAAATGTTATCTTTGTTTTTCGAAAAACGGATACTATTAACACCTTACTATTATTTAAATGAAAGTAATTGATTTTTCGAAAAGCAACTCACTTCTGAACTCTTTTGTCCGTGAAATAAGAGACGTAACCATTCAAAACGACAGGCTAAGATTTCGTAGAAATTTAGAAAGAATTGGTGAAACAATGGCCTATGAAATCAGCAAGGATTTAAGCTACAAAACCATTTCGGTAACCACCCCGCTCGATGTAGCTGAAGTTTCCATTCCCAATGAAGATATTGTCCTCGGCACTATTCTTCGAGCAGGATTACCTTTCCACCATGGCATACTGAATTATTTCGATTCCGCCGAAAATGCTTTTGTATCGGCTTACCGTAAATACAAGGAAACCGGACATCAATTGTTTGATATCCATATCGAATACATTGCATCGCCCAACATAGATGGAAAAATACTTATTCTTACCGACCCGATGCTGGCCACGGGGAGCAGTATGGATTTGGCCTACCGCGCCCTGCTGACGAAAGGAACACCCAAACACATTCACATTGCCACCATTATTGCCAGTAAGCAAGCCATTGACTACTGCTTGAAAAATTTTCCCGAAGAAAAAACCACTATTTGGGCAGCGGCCATTGATTCAGGTTTGGATGAATCGTCGTATATTGTTCCGGGAATTGGCGATGCGGGAGATTTGGCGTACGGGGAAAAGATGTAATTTGTACTAACTATCGATTGTTACTCATAAAACTTTTTCTCAAAAGCTTTAAATTCTCCTTTTCTTAAAATTAATCGCTTCCAAACGGCGGAAATAAATCCTGTGCCGTAACCAAAAAGTTGTGTCCAAGCCGCTGCAATGCTGTAAAGTCCCACTTTTAACGAGTTGTTTTTTAGAGTTGAGTCTATCAATACCAATAGGCTGTATAGAAGAGGTACAAGAATAAAAATCGGGAAGAAAAACGATAAAATAACTGAAAGAATCATTACTTTCACAAAAAAGGCCGGCAGGAAGTGTACTAATTTTAACGATTTTGGATGCGCTAAATATAAATTTATACGTGCAATCCCCGAGTTGTAAACTTGTTTGAAAAACTGTTTGAATGTCGAACGTCGTTTATGATAAACGTACGCTTCGGGAATAAGCGCTGTTTCGAAACCTTTTTCAAGCAGCCGGAGGCTAAAATCGATATCTTCGCCGAAACGCATTTTTCCGTATCCACCAACGGCGTCGAATGCTTTTTTTGAAACTCCGAGATTGAAACTTCGGGGATGGAATTTGTCCATCGATTTTTTTCCGCCTCGAATGCCACCGGTAGTAAAAAAAGAAGTCATGGAATAATTTATCGCCTTTTGTATCGTTGTAAAAGTAGGCAAAGCCTTATCGGGACCACCATAAGCGTCAACAAAATTATTTTTGAGGTAAGAGGAGACATTTTCAATGTAGTTTTCGGGAATAATACAATCGGAATCGAAAAAAATCAGGTAGTCGCACTTCGCTTTTTCAGCTCCGACATTTCGCGTTTGTCCAGGGCCGGAATTGGGCTTTTCGAAATAAAGAACAGAGAGTTGCGATGCATATTTTTCAGCGATGAAGTCGCATTTTTTGGTCGATCCGTCTTCCGCGATAATTACTTCAAAATTCTTGTTGGATTGTCGGGTTAAACTATCTAAAAGCTCGTCAACTTCTTCGGGACGATTGTAAACAGGAATAACAACGGAAAAATTCATTTTCAACAAAATTGGAATTACAATACAAAACTAATTAAATAAAATGATTTTTTGCTGTAATCGAAATCATTTCAACGATTTTTGCAAAATAATTAAAAAAACGTGAAAATATATTGAATAAATAAAAATATTATATATCTTTGTCAACTTTCAATATTGTTCTGTTTTTTAAAAGCAATTAGAAAATCAAAAAAGTAAAACTGAATCGGAAGAACAAAAAAATTAAATTGAGTGAAGTTCGTTAAGTTTTTTATATTAATAGTTATCAGTATTTTGTTGTTTTCCTGCAAAAACGACAAAAATTCTATTATCCTAAAAGGAGATATTTTCAATTTAGATGATCCCGAAATTCTAATTTCGTACTTCTCCGCCGATACCCTTGCTATTGACACAATTACGTGCAACAAACGCGGGAAATTTATGTATAAGAATACCATAGATACATTGACCGTTTTTTCGCTGTATTTCAACAACCAAAGTTCGTCGGTATTGGTTTTTGCGAATCCGAAAGACAAAATTTCAATCAAAGGAGATGCGCAACTATCGGATTTAGTAAGAATTAATGGTAACGAAATAAATAATGAACTTACTTTATTTAAGGAATCGAATAAAGAGTTACTTCAACAGCGCACGCTGCTGCTTCACAATTTAAAAGAAAAGAAAGATCCGAAGTTGGTAACGAGCGATAGAATTTTAGCCGATGCAGACGAAATAGCCAAGATCAATTCTTTCAATCAGGAGTTGGCGTTAAACGCTGAAGAATACATTAAAAAGAATCCTACCAAAATGTCGAGCCTGATTCTTATCAACGAGTTTTTTGCTAACTCGGAAAATCCAAACGGTCTTGGGCGTGTCATGGAGTATATGCAGGGCGATATTTTAAAGTCGAGACTGGGTCTAAATCTAAAAGCCTATTCCGAGAAAATCAATCGTTCGGCAGAAGGCACGTCGATGCCTTATTTTCGGTTGGTAGATAAAACGGGTGACACCATTCACTCATACGATTATCAGGGAAAATACTTGTTGCTGTCTTTCATCTCAACAACAGGAATTGATTCCCGCGAGACCGTTAAATCACTGAAACAAACCTATCAGAATCTAAACAAAGACAGTGTGGAATTTATTTCCATATACATCGATTCCGATATTTATCCCGTAAGTTATGTGGAAAACGATTCCATCCCATGGACGGTAGTGCCCGAGAAAAAGAGTTGGGCATCAGATATCGTGGAAGCATATAACATTGAGTTCATTCCTAATAATATCCTGATTTCTCCTGCCGGCATCATCAGCGACAGAAATGTTCCCGCCGTTGCAGTGGAAAATACGCTGAAAAAATCTGTAAAAAACAATCGTTAAAGCCATGTTAGTCAAAGTGTTTGGCGCTGCAGTTCAAGGTATCAACGCCACGCTTATTACTATTGAGGTTAATGCTACCAGAGGAATTAAATTCTTTTTGGTAGGCTTGCCCGACACATCGGTAAAGGAAGCTCACGAAAGAATTAAATCGGCCATTGAGGTAAACGGTTTTAAGTTTCCCCGCCAGCAAATCGTAATCAACATGTCGCCTGCCGATATTCGTAAGGAAGGATCGGATTATGATTTGCCTTTGGCGATAGGTGTTTTGGCAGCATCGGAGTTGATTAAGGTTGATAAACTCTCAGAATATTTAATCATGGGCGAACTTTCGCTCGATGGAAATATCCTGCCCATAAAAGGTGCACTTCCCATAGCCATTATGGCTAAGGAAAACGGCTTTAAAGGTTTTATACTTCCTACGGAAAATGCCAAAGAAGCCGCTGTTGTTGAAGGATTAGATGTTTACGGAGTGGAAAGTATTCGCCAGGTTATAGGTTTTGCAAACGATGAACTTGAACTTGAAAAAACGATTGTAGATATTGAACAGGAGTTTTTGCAAAGCCAGTCGAATTTCGAATTTGATTTCAGCGATGTAAAAGGACAGGAAAATGTAAAACGCGCATTAGAAGTAGCTGCAGCAGGCGGACACAATATAATCATGATTGGGCCGCCCGGTGCCGGAAAATCGATGATGGCAAAACGGATGCCGTCTATCCTTCCACCATTTACCATAGAAGAAGCGTTGGAAACAACCAAAATTCACAGTGTTGCCGGAAAACTGGAGACTCGTGTTTCCTTAATGTCAAGAAGACCCTTTCGCTCACCCCATCATTCAATTAGTGACGTTGCATTAGTTGGCGGTGGTTCTTATCCGCAACCCGGTGAAATCAGCTTGGCTCACAACGGAGTTTTGTTTTTGGATGAACTTCCCGAATTTAATCGGAGTGTGCTCGAAGTAATGCGCCAGCCGTTGGAAGACAGGAAAATAACCATTTCGCGTGCAAAATTTTCGATAGAATATCCGGCCAGTTTTATGCTGGTTTCGGCTATGAACCCGTGTCCCTGCGGGTATTATAATCATCCCGATAAAGAGTGCGTTTGTCCGATAGGCGCTGTTCAAAAATACCTCAATAAGATTTCCGGGCCGCTCTTAGACAGAATTGATATCCATATCGAAATAGTGCCCGTTCCATTCGAAAAAATATCCGACAGAACTCCCGCCGAGCACAGCAGTGAAATCAGTAAGCGCGTAGTAAAAGCCCGACAAATTCAAGCTGAACGCTTTAAAAACGTATCCGGTATATATTGTAACGCACAAATGACATCGAAAATGCTGCACAAATATGCTGCTCCCGATGCTGCAGGCTTACAACTCCTCAAAACCGCCATGGACAGGCTTAACCTTTCCGCCCGTGCTTACGACCGCATCCTCAAAGTTTCACGCACCATCGCCGATTTAGCGAGCGATGAAAAAGTTCTCCCGGTTCACTTGGCGGAAGCCATCAATTATCGGAATTTGGACAGAGAAACTTGGGCGGGATGAAATTGAGACGGTTAACCCGCATCATTCATCGTTATGCAATCAACAAACGAAGCGTTTCGATTGCGATAGGTATGGGTTTGCCTTTTTTCGGGTATGCGTGTTCAACAATGGTTCCGTCAAAAATCAATTGCAATAATTATATAAAAATGTGAATTTTGACAACTCATTTTTGTGTATAAATGAACAAAGGGAACGACAGAATGTCAATCCCTTTGTTTTTATGTATTTGTGGTCCCACTTGGGCTTGAACCAAGGACCCCATGATTATGAGTCATGTGCTCTAACCAGCTGAGCTATAGGACCTAAAAGTGTTTTTTAAAAAAACCTACTTTTGTTGTCGAACTATCAAAACCAATGTTTAGATTTTGTTTCATCGAAATCGGGTGCAATATTACTACTTTTTTTGCAAATTTCCAAATGAAAGTAAATTATACATTCAGAAAAATTTAAACCTTAAATCCGCAATTTCAACAACCTTTTCTACTGTGGGGGACGATTGTGCGAAAGACATTCAGCGCCATTTCGGTAAATATATACAATTATTTAATAATGTATTATACTGTATGACAGATAAGTAGATGCTTGGTAAGGAGCAACTAGGTAGCCGCCGAACTTAAGTCCTCGATAGAAATATCGGGACTTTTTTCTTGTGTGCTATGCATACCCTATTTCTAAAAGGTGGAAATCCTAAACTTGCCTGCCAATAGGAAACGTTAGTCAAAGACAAGGGTGTCGCTCGTGATGGCGAATCAGAAAGAAGTCGGCAACAAAGCTGTGAGTGAAGGAACAGGAATACAATATAAGATTTACCTTGCGGGTGATTGGCATCGTTCGTTTTCTTACCTCTATTCAATAGTCCCGCTCTGAACATAGGAATGAACAATGTTTCGTTTGCCAAACAAGGCTTATTATAGTTTGACGGACAGCTACAAACAGTTGTTTTGTAATCTACTCTAATGAAACCACCGTACACGTAAGCACATACGGTGATGTGAGAGGTCGGAAAATAAAATAGGAGGAAAATCTTTTTTATTTTCCTCCTACTCGATTGAGAGGTACCTGGCGGAGTCGAACCGCCGTACACGGTTTTGCAGACCGCTACCTAGCCACTCGGTCAAGGTACCGATTTCGCGTAAAGCGGATGCAAAGTTAACACATTTATTTTTGAGGACAAAACTATTCTTGATTTAATCGGACCAACGCATAAAAATCAAAGTTAAAAAATGCCCAAGTTATTAACAATGGGTATGTGCGGATTATCAATAACACAAAGCCTGACTATGCCTTCACGTAAAAACAGGCAGTTATCGACAAATACAACCGGCTTTATGTCAATAACTTGATTTGTGAGATATCTTTCCATGATATATTTTAGCAACCAAAAAGCCATGCCTATCCAAAAGACCTCATACACACCTATTTTGGAACAATTCCTGAACGTCGGATTAACAGAAACAAAAAAACATTTGCTTTGCGACATCATCATTTCAGGGATGTGTAATAAATAAGTTGTCATTAAATAACGTAGGTCGTGTTAATTATAAAATGACGTATATCGAATTTTGTAAATTCTTATGAATAAGCGGTTTTTAAACTTGAAACTATTGACTTGACAGTTGTATAAGTTATTTGTTTTACGTTCCTTATTGCGTTCGTCGTAACAACTTGTTGCTCAATCGTTTTATTGCGTTGCTAATTTCGATATCGGGCTCAATCACGTTATATTCACCCCAAAATTCCGGATCTTGGAAATGTTCTACTTTTTCCGCAATCACATCGGTAGAACGGATGCGCTCGTTTCTTGGAAATTTATTTACGCTTTCCTGATACCGATCGGTAATAGCCATTTCGGAACCGATAGTGTAGTTCGTGGCAAAAAGTCCGAAAAACCGGTTCGTCCATCGCACCCTAAATTTTACTTTGGTACTGCTATAATTGAAAAACCACTTCCCATTGTTTTCAATAAAATCGGCCACATAACGTGCCTCTTCTATATCAACCTTCATCTTTACAGGCTTCCGGCGAATAAAAATATTGGAAGCATCTTTCCGGTCTTCCACGTTCATATTGAATTCCATCCGGGCAATTGCCAGCGATTCGGCATCCAAATATACTTTCCCCCGAAACAAAATTTCTTTTATGCCCTCTTGCGGCAGGAAATTAATCACGTAGTGCGGTTTATTATTTATGTTTATTATCCTTTCGATATTAAAAATGTATTCATCTCCGCGTTCCCCGAAAACAATTTCGGGATTTTTCGCCACATCAAGCATAAGCGCCGTACTGATTCCACCCTGAAATTTCAACAAAACGGTATCGCGAGGTGAAATATCGGTGGCCTTCCGTCCGATGTAAATTTTTGCCTGATCGTTCTCGTATGAGCGGTACGACGATTTGTAAACATCCAAAACAGCTTCGACCAACGAGATATAATTGACGTTTTTCTTTATCGATTCCCGATAAAACGCCACCATCATATTAGGTTCGGTAGAATAATTATGCGGAATTCTCCGCAGCGCTTCGCGCATCAGTTCACTGCCGTCGCCCGAAACAACTTCCAACGCCCCCAACTGAATCGAAGACGGGATCAACATTATGTGGTTATTGGGCTTATCAATCAACGTAATAATCGGAATTGTCATATTTTCATAACCCAAATATCGGATAATGAGTCTCGAATTTCGTGCCGATGCAGGAATCCTGAGTGTAAAGTAACCGTCTTGATTGGTTACGCTAGAAATATTCAGGTTCCCCACTGTTATGCTCGCATTGGGTAACGGTTCGCGTGTATCGCCTCCCAAAACCCGCCCGCGTAGTGTGTAAGGCTGTGCCTGCAACACATTGTTTTCACCTCCAAAAAGGGAAAAGCCGGAGAGAAATAGCAGCAATAAGTTAATAATTATATAATTTCTCATTGATTTAGTGGATTTTTAAATTGTTTATACATCAAATTTTTTGCTATACAAAGTAAATATTTTTACTGAAACAATCAAACTAAACCACAGACTTTTAACTATTATTTCGGAAATGAAATTCGTGCTTCCTTTCCATTTAAATTAAAAGATGGAACAAATTGTAAATTTTAATGCCTAAATTTGTGTTGAAAAGAATAATTTTGGAAGAGAGAATGACTCATAAATACGATTTTCTAATCATCGGATCGGGTATTGCAGGCATGAGTTATGCCCTGAAAGTGGCGCAACACGGTAAAGTAGCTATAATTGCCAAAACAACGCTCGAAGATGCCAACACTTATTATGCGCAAGGCGGAATTGCATCGGTAACAACCCCTTGGGATAATTTTGAAAAACATATTGCCGATACGCTTGATGCCGGAGCCGGATTGTGTGATATCAATGTGGCTGAACGAGTGGTGAAAGAAGCTCCCAAACAAATTAACGAATTGATTAACTGGGGAGTGAACTTTGATAAAGACGAAAAAGGAAATTTCGATTTGCACCGTGAAGGCGGCCATTCCGAATTTCGTATTTTGCATTACAAGGACAGCACCGGCGCCGAAATTCAAACCAGCCTGATAGAAACTATTCGCAATCATCCCAATATTGATGTTTACGATAACCATTTCACGATAGAAATCCTTACTCAGCACCATTTGGGACAAGTGGTTACGCGACATACATCGGGCATTGAGTGTTACGGTGCTTATATTTTAGATTTACATACTAATGAAGTTCTTACTTTCCTTTCACGGGTAACCATGATGGCTACCGGCGGCATCGGCTGCATTTATCAAACGACTACAAACCCGCTTGTGGCAACCGGAGATGGTATCGCTATGGTGGCGCGAGCCAAAGGCGAGATAAAAGGAATGGAATTCGTGCAATTTCACCCAACGGCGTTATATCATCCGGGTGTACGACCGTCGTTTCTCATTACTGAAGCCATGCGCGGATACGGCGGCATTTTGAAGACGAAGGACGAAAAAGAATTTATGGGAAAATACGACGAAAGGCTCTCGCTCGCACCGCGCGATATTGTTGCCCGTGCCATCGATACCGAAATGAAAAACCGGGGCGATGATCACGTTTATTTAGACGTAACACACAAAGATGCGGAGGAAACAAAAAATCATTTCCCCACCATTTACGAAAAATGTCTAACCTACGGTATTGATATCACTAAAGATATGATTCCCGTTGCTCCGGCAGCGCACTATTTATGCGGTGGGATTTTCGTGAATATTGACGGCGAAACAAGTATAAACCGATTGTACGCCAACGGCGAATGTGCCTGCACCGGTTTGCACGGTGCTAATCGGTTGGCATCAAACTCGCTTATTGAAGCGGTGGTTTTTGCCGATTCGGCTGCCAAACATTCTATCCCTATTTTTAAAAATTATTCGTTTAGAGAAGATGTGCCCGATTGGAATGCCGAAGGCACCACTTCCACCGAAGAAATGGTGCTTGTTACGCAAAGTTATAAGGAAGTGGGACAAATCATGTCTTCCTACGTGGGCATTGTCCGCTCAGATATTCGCTTGCAGCGTGCGATGAACAGGCTAAACATTTTGTTTCGCGAAACCGAAAACCTGTTTCAGCGGTCGGTAGTTTCGCGTGAAATTTGTGAACTGAGAAATATCATAAAAGTGGGTTATATGGTCATAAAACAGGCCATGGCAAGGAAAGAAAGCCGTGGATTACATTATACCATCGATTATCCACACAAAGAACCAAATTCAACACTGTAGATACACGGCCATGTGGCTATATACATAAAAAACAATGAAAAAAATTATAAACATAAACGGCGAATTACTCGATCTTTCCACACCTGTTGTGATGGGAATATTGAACGTTACACCTGACTCGTTTTATTCCGGTAGCCGTAAACAAACCGAAAAGGAAATTATTGAACGTGTTATCCAAATAATCAACGAGGGCGGGAAAATTGTCGATATTGGCGGACAATCCACCACGCCAACCTCTACATTACACACGATAAAAGAGGAGTTGGAGCGACTGGAACCGGCTTTAACAATTATTCGTCGCGAGTTTCCAAATGTAATTCTATCGGTTGACACTTTTTACTCCGAAGTGGCAAAAACAATGGTTGAAAAATATGATGTAAATATTATTAACGATATTTCGGGCGGACAAATCGATGAAAACATGTTCGAAACCGTTGCCCTGCTTAATGTTCCGTATATCTTGATGCACATGCGCGGAACTCCGCAAACCATGCAGCAATTCATCCATTACGATAATTTCATTCAGGATATACTGTATTATTTTTCGGAAAAAATGGCGAAACTGAATTTATTGGGAGTAAACGATATTATCATCGATCCGGGATTTGGATTCAGTAAAACTACAGATCAGAATTATCAGTTGATGGCTTATTTAAAATATTTTGATACCTTTGATGTGCCGATTTTGGCAGGAATTTCCAGAAAATCGATGATTTACAAATTACTGGGATGCACTGAGCAGGAAAGTTTGAACGGAACATCGGTTTTAAATACGTTTGCATTGCTGTCGGGAGCGCACATTTTACGAGTTCACGACGTAAAAGAGGCAGTAGAATGTGCGAAAATAGTGAATAAAATAAAACAATCGGAATACGAACAGTAATTTATTATGTTTGAACACTTTGGAATAAAAGATTTAATTGATATTTTACTGGTAGCGGCACTTTTGTACTACCTGTTTAAAATGGTGAAAATATCGGGGATGCGCCCGCTTTTCCTTGGTGTCGTTATATTCATGATTATCTGGGTACTCGTATCACAGGTATTCGACATGGTGGTGCTGGGCTCTATTCTTGACCAATTCGTGAATATCGGCTTGATACTCTTGGTCATTCTTTTTCAAGATGAAATACGCAGGTTTCTTATGTCGCTCGGCTCTAAAAAAGGATGGAAGTTTGTGGCAAAATTGTTTGTCCCGGGTGATAAACAACAAAAAGATACAACACATATCACATCTATTATATTGGCCTGTATGAATATGTCGAAAGCCAAAGTCGGTGCGCTTATTGTAATTCAGGGCGATTTACAACTCAGTTTGTATGAGCAGACGGGAGAAATAATTAATGCCGATATTTCGTCACGATTGATTGAAAATATTTTCTTTAAAAACAGTCCTTTACACGATGGCGCCATGATAGTTATAGGTAAAAAAATAAAAGCTGCAGGCTGTATTCTTCCGATATCACAAAACCCCAATATCCCAAAAAATATGGGTTTGCGACATCGTGCCGGACTGGGGATCACGCAGGAAACCGATGCGAAGGTGATTGTCGTTTCGGAAGAAACCGGAAAAATAACTTTTGCCCAGGAAGGTAGGCTAAAAATTAACGTAAGCCCTGAAGAACTGCAACAACTGATTTTGGCAGAATAATTTCCACCGCTGCGCTTGATGGATTTATCGTCCGGCGCATTGGAAAAGGACCAAGAGCAAGTTGAAGCAAAACGGAAATCCCGCCCAAGCGGAAGAGCCGAGACAGACGACAAAAGACCGTTAGACTTTAAGAGGAAAAAACTCAATGATTCTTAAGCAACTTTCCATCATAAATTATAAAAACCTGGCACAGGTTGAGCTCGAATTGTCGCCCAAAATAAATTGTTTCGTGGGTAACAACGGTATGGGAAAAACCAACCTGTTAGATGCGATTTATTATTTATCGTTTTGTCGGAGCTACACCAATCCCATTGATATCCAAATTATCAAGCACGATGCCGATGTTTGCATGCTCCAAGGAAAATATGAGTTTGAAAATCAGGGAGAAGAAGAAATTTATTGCGGACTGCGGCGGCGGCAGAAAAAACAGTTCAAACGGAACAAAAAAGAGTACGAAAAGTTGTCCGACCATATCGGATTTATCCCTTTGGTGATGATCTCGCCTGCCGATATCGAAATAATTCAAGGTGGAAGCGAAGAACGGCGAAAGTTTATGGATATTGCCATCTCACAGTTCGATAAAGAGTATATTCATGCGCTTATTCGCTACAACAAAGCGTTGCAGCAACGTAACGCAATGCTGAAAATGGACGATAACGAAATTGATTTCACGTTGCTGGAACTTTGGGAAGAGCAAATGGTGGAAGACGGAACATTTATTTTTGAGAAACGACAAGCGTTCGTTGAAGAATTTATCCCCATTTTCGAAGAGTTCTATAAAATAATCAGTTTATCTAATGAGGACGTAACGTTTAATTACGTCTCACAACTTAGCGATAGGAACTTTGCTGTGCGATTGCGAGAAACCCGTCGCCGCGATATCGCTATCGGACACACCACGATCGGAATTCATCGCGATGAACTGGAAATGCTACTCAATGGATTCCCGATTAAAAAAGTGGGGTCGCAAGGACAAAATAAAACCTACTTCGTGTCGATGAAACTGGCACAGTTTCACTACCTGCTGAAAACCGGAAAAAGAACGCCCATTCTATTACTGGACGATATTTTCGACAGGCTGGATGCCAATCGGGTGGAAGAGATTATGAAATTAGTTTCGAGCGATGAGTTTGGGCAGATTTTCATTTCGGACACCAACCGCGAGTCGTTTGATAAAATATTGAATTCTTTTAATGACAACTATCACGTTTACTTTGTTGAAAACGGAGAAATCAATTTGATGGCCACATAACACGTAACACGCTTATGCTTAAAAGAAACACCCAACATGTAAGCGATATATTATCCGATTTTTTCAACGAAAATCCCAAGTTGAAAACATCGGTATCTGAACATCGTGCCATTTCGGCGTGGCGTGAGCTATTGGGCGAAGGCGTTTCGCATTACACCAAAAACGTGTATTTTAAACGAAACATCCTGCACGTCCAGCTAACCTCATCGGTGTTGCGAGCCGAACTGATTATGAATAAACAAAATTTGATTGATAAACTTAATGAGCACGTAGAGATGGAAATTGTAAAGGATATTGTTTTTCGTTAAAAATTTTTCCAAATGTGTATCTACCGCTCACGAAGATTAAATCGAAACGAAGTGTAAAGTCCGCCTTGGCGGAAGAAAAAAGACGGATAGATTGTTAGACATTGTAGGTAAATGGTTCAACGACGCGTTTGACGCATGAAATACAAACTCGCGAATCGAAATTAACTCCCATTGGGTCGTTGAACGTTGTTTTGCGGCACCTATAGTGGCGCCTTATTTCACCTGTCATTTCTCCTTGAAGCCTCTGTACTGCTCTGTACAACAATAAATAGTAAACAATAAAACATTAAGAATTTATTTTGACTGATTTACTAAATAATAGTTGTAAAGCTAAAAGTGTGAATAATGCGGGTTATGTGGCAGAAGTTGTTAAAACAGACAAAAAGTATTATTTTTGAAAAAAATAATGAAAAATGAATTCTCTCACAAGTCACATCATCAGGGAAATAACTCCCTTGTCGGATAAAGATTGTTTCTATATTGTTGACAGAAGAAAAACTGAATTTACTTATCCTCTACACTCTCACAGTGAATATGAAATAAACTACATTGAAAATGCCGAAGGTCTTAGACGAATTGTAGGCGATTCAGTGGAAGTTATAGGAAAATATGATTTAACGTTGATTGCAGGATCCGATTTAGAGCACGTGTGGGAACAGCATAAATGTGTTTCTAAAAATATAAGGGAGATAACCATTCAGTTTTCTTCGGATCTTTTTTTTGGAAATTTTATTCACAAAAATCAATTCGACAGTATTCGTACAATGCTGATTAATGCGAAGAAAGGGGTAAGTTTTCCTATGGATACCATTATGAAAAACTACCACATTTTGAATCAATTAGCCGACGAAAAAGAAGGTTTCTATGCCGTCATTAAATTCTTAACCTTGTTGCACGAACTATCTGTTTCCGGGAATTATCGAACTTTGGCAAGTTCCTCATTTGCCCACATTGATGATAATTCAGATAGCAGACGAGTATTAAAAATATATGAATACATAAACACTCATTATAAAAATTTAATCAGGTTGGAAGATTTGGCAAATTTAGCTGGAATGACTCCTGTTGCCTTTAGTCGTTTCTTTAAACTTCGTTCCGGCAAAACAGTAACAGACTATATTATTGATATTCGACTTGGTCATGCCACGAGACTCCTCTTAGATACAACCCACTCCATTTCTGAGATTTGTTACGATTGCGGATTTAATAACCTATCTAACTTTAACAGAATTTTCAAGAAGAAAAAAGATTGCTCACCGAAAGAATTCAGAGAGAACTATAAAAAAACTAAGACAATAATTTAACATTCGACGCAAAAAAGTATCAGTTTTAGATAAATAGTGCATACTTATATTAAGTAATCTATCCTAATTTTGTGCTCATATATGTAAAATGTACAATATGAAAGCACTTGTTTTGAATTTTATCGTATTTTTCTTACTTCTTGTATTTCAATGCTGTGTCGCAGACCAGAATAAAAACAACAATAAAAATACAGAGTTCGCAACCGAAACAATTGTAGAAAAACACGGAAAACTTTCCGTTGACGGCACTTTTCTTGTGAACGAAAAAGGTGAAAAAGTGGTACTGAAAGGTGTCAGTTTTGGCTGGCATAACTGGTGGCCCCGATTTTATAATGAAAAAGCTGTTGAAACATTAACCAACGATTGGGAGTGTACGGTTGTGCGTGCGGCAATGGGAGTTGATCCCGAACGTGGATACATAAGCGACCCCCAATTTTCTACCGGATGTGTAATGCGTGTGGTAGATGCTGCCATTAAAAATGGAGTTTATGTAATCATAGATTGGCACAGCCACACGATTCGAACGGAAGAAGCTGTTGGATTTTTTCGTGAAATGGCACTGAAGTACAAGGATTATCCCAATATAGTCTACGAAATTTTTAACGAACCCGAAAGAGATTCCTGGAGTGACGTAAAAGATTATTCGAAAGAAGTGATCAAAGCTATTCGCGAGATAGATAAGTCGAATATCATTCTCGTAGGTTCACCGCATTGGGATCAGGATGTACACATTGTTGCCGATGATCCGATTATCGGATACGATAATATCATGTACACGCTTCATTTTTACGCTGCAACGCACCATCAGTTTTTACGCGACAGAGGTAATTATGCTATTTCTAAAGGAATACCGCTTTTTGTGTCGGAATGTGCCGGAATGGAAGCTACCGGCGACGGTCCGGTTGACGAAGTGGAATGGAAAGCTTTTCTTGACTGGAT
>MVZJ01000033.1 GCA_002069095.1 Bacteroidetes bacterium ADurb.BinA174
GTGCCTAAAATATAAGAAAACGACCTCAAGGAGTTTATTAAGCAGGGAAGATAATGGATTTATAGAGGAAATATACATAAATAAATGGAATATGAGTCAATTCAGTAAATTAGGTACAATTAAACCCATTTTAAGGGAAAAGAACAAAATATTTCTGCATTTTGTTGTATTATTTAAATTTTGTTGTAATTTTGCAAACGAAATTCGAAAAAAACGAATAAAATGAAACAAAACAGTTTTGCATATTTTTCCTATTTTTACTTTTACTTTAGTAAGTAGAACAGGATTTTATGTGCAAAATAAAGAAATAAAAATAAATTTTTGAATAAAAATCCTGTCGATAGTACGATGGGATTTTTTATTTTATAGACAATTAGACATTAAATTTCAGATATCGGACATAAAGATATGAAAAGAGTAGCCATACAGGGCGGATTAGGCGCATACCACGACATAGCAGCACGTAATTATTTTGGGGAAGAACTAGAAATTGTACCCTGTCTTACGTTTAAAGATATTTTTTCTAAAGCTCAAAAAGAAGAGCATTTAATTGGAATTATGGCAATTGAAAACACAATTGCCGGCGGGCTGTTGCTCAACCACGATTTGCTTAAAATAAATAACATGAAAATTGCGGGGGAGCATAAACTGCGTATTTCGCATACGTTGTCGGCGTTACCCGGCCAACGCTTGGAAGATATAAAAGAAATTGTTTCGCACCCGATGGCATTAATGCAGTGTTCCGATTTCATAGAAAGTTTGCCGCACGTTAAAATCGTTGAACACGAAGATACCGCGCTTGCAGCGAAGGAAATTTCAGAAAATAACCTGTACGGTGTGGCGGCTATTTGCAGTAAACTGGCTGCGAAAATATATAATCTGGAAATTATTGCCGCAGGCATTGAAACCAACAAGCGTAATTTTACCCGATTTTTAGTTTTGGCACACGACGAAATGCTTCCCGAAGTGCGTAAATCGGGTAGCATAGACAAAGCTTCGCTGGTTTTTGTGCTTCCGCACACCGAAGGCAGTTTATCGCAAGTATTGTCCGTATTATCGTTCTATGGTATTAATCTTACGCGCATTCAATCACTTCCGATTATCGGACGGGAATGGGAATATCAGTTTTATATCGATCTCACCTTTACCGATTACGAACGATACAAGCAAGCCATTAAAGCCATAATCCCGTTGGTGGGACAACTGAAAATATTAGGCGAATACGTGGAGCATAAACAAATTGCAATTAATGGAAAATTATAAATAGCATGGCAAAAGATAATATTTCGCAATCCCTCAAGTCTCCCCAAAACCTCTTTTCTGTGGAGAGAGATTTTGAGAGAGGTGGTGTTCAGCCCGCTGACCACATACAATCTATTCCCGAATATTACTTTTCGGTAAAATTAGCCGAAGTGGCGCGTATGAATGCCGAAGGCAAAAATGTGATTAGTTTGGGAGTGGGCGCTCCGGATAAAATGCCGTCGCAGGAAACTATCGAAACGTTGTGTGAAATCGCTCATCGCCCCGATGTACACGCGTATCAGCCTTACTCAGGAATTCCGGAATTGAGAAAAGCTTACGCAGATTGGTACAAAAGAATTTATAATGTTGATTTAACGACGGAAGAAGTACTACCGCTTATCGGCTCAAAAGAAGGTATTTTGCATATTTCGATGACTTTTCTCAACTTCGGCGATTCGGTATTGGTTCCCAATCCGGGATATCCGACGTATAAATCGGTTTCGAAACTGCTTCGGGCTAATGTCATTGAATACGATCTGTTGGAAAGCAACGGCTGGTTTCCCGATTTCGATGCGTTGGGAAAGCACGATCTGTCGCGTGTGAAACTTATGTGGGTAAACTATCCCAATATGCCCACCGGTACAAATGCATCATCAGAATTATTCGAAAAATTAGTTACTTTCGGTAAAAAGCATAATATTATCATTTGCCACGATAATCCCTACAGTTTTATCTTGAACGATAATCCGATAAGTATTTTATCTGTTGATGGGGCGAAAGATATTTGCATCGAACTGAATTCGTTAAGCAAATCGCACAATATGTCGGGTTGGCGTATGGGTATGTTCGCTTCTAACGCTCAATTTGTAAAATGGGTGCTGAAAGCCAAAAGCAATATCGACAGCGGTCAGTTTCGCCCCATGCAGTTAGCGACTGTTGTTGCCTTGCAAAATACTCGCGAATGGCACAACGAAATGAACCGCATATACGCCGAACGTCGCGTGTGGGCGGAGAAAATTATGGATTTGCTCGGTTGTAAATACGATAAAAATCAGGTAGGACTATTCGTTTGGGGAAAATTACCGGAATCAGTAACATCCGGTAAGGACTTTATTGATAACATTCTTTACAAAGCCCGTGTTTTTATCACCCCCGGTGTTATTTTCGGGAGTAACGGCGAAGGATACATCCGTATTTCTCTGGGATCAGCAATAGAAAAAATGCAGGAAGCGTACGAGCGTGTTAAATTACTAATTTCCAATTATTAATTACAAGTAAGAACAGTAAAACATCAAACGATATGGAATTCAAATCGATTTTATTACCCGGAATTGAAGACAAGCGCCCAATAATTATTTCCGGCCCTTGCAGTGCGGAAACCGAAGAACAAATAATGGAAACGGCAAAAAAACTCTCCGAAAACGGAGTTAAAATATTCAGGGCGGGTGTGTGGAAACCACGCACTAAACCCGGCGGATTTGAAGGAATAGGCATTCCGGCTTTGAAATGGCTTCAGCAGGTACGCAAAGAAACCGGCATGTACGTGATCACCGAGGTGGCTACGGAAAAACACGTCTACGAATCGTTGAAATACAATATGGATATGTTGTGGATTGGTGCGCGTACCACAGCAAACCCGTTTGCCGTACAGGAAATTGCCGATACGTTGAAAGGTGTTGACATCCCTGTTTTGATAAAAAATCCGGTCAATCCCGATTTGGAACTGTGGATTGGCGCTATTGAGCGGTTGTATAATGCCGGAATTAAAAAAATCGGGGTTATTCATCGCGGATTCAGCACTAACGATAAAACCGTTTACCGTAACATCCCGCAGTGGCACATTCCCATCGAGTTGAAACGCCGGTATCCCAATCTCCCTATTATTTGCGACCCAAGCCATATTGGCGGAAAACGCTCAATGATTAAAACAATCTCTCAACAGGCTATGGATTTAAATTATTATGGATTGATAATAGAATCGCATCGTAATCCCGATGATGCGTGGAGTGACAGCGCCCAGCAAATTACTCCCGATACGTTAGGCGAAGTGCTGCGTGAACTGGTTATCCGGGAAAAGGTGCAATCGACAGAAGATTTATCCGATTTGCGTGAGCAAATAGATGAATTGGACAATGAAATCCTGCAGCTGTTGTCGAAACGTATGCGTGTGTCGCGCGAAATAGGGCTATATAAACTGGAACACGATATGCCTGTACTCCAAACCGGACGTTACGACCATATTCGTAAAGATAGAGCAGAACAGGCCGAAAAAATGGAAATGTCGGGCGATTTTGCCCTAAAGATTCTCGAAGCCATCCACACGGAATCGGTTCGCCAGCAATTCGAAGTAATGGAAAAAGCGAAAAAGTAGTCTAACGTCGGATGACAGATGACAAATTCCAGATGTATAGACGTAACATTTTCTGTACGACGTCAAACACCAAACATCAAACATTGAACGTAAAATGAAAATACTAATCCTCGGAGCCGGCAAAATGGGATCTTTTTTTGCCGATGTGCTCAGTTTCGATCACGAAATAGCCGTATTGGACACCAATCCGAAAAAACTAAGGTTCATTTACAACACGCTTAGGATGACAAATCCAACAGAAGTGCAGGATTTTGCACCCGAACTGGTAATTAATGCAGCTACGCTGAAATATACCATCGAAGCGTTTAACAACGTGTTGCCTTACTTACCGCAAACATGTATTTTGAGTGATATTGCATCGGTAAAAACAGGTTTGGAAGAATTTTACCGAGAGTGTACCCGCCCGTATGTTTCCACACACCCGATGTTCGGTCCCACGTTTGCCAGCTTGAGCGACCTGAGCACGCAAAGCGCCATCATCATATCGGAATCTTCGCATTTGGGAAAAGTTTTTTTTCGCGATTTGTACCACCGCCTTAAACTGAACGTTTTTGAATATTCTTTCCGCGAACACGACGAAACCATCGCTTATTCGCTTTCCATCCCGTTTGCCTCGACGCTGGTTTTTGCATCGGTAATGAAGCATCAGGATGCACCGGGAACAACATTCAAGAAGCACATGAATATAGCACAAGGCTTGCTTTCGGAAGACGATTTTCTCCTTACGGAAATTTTATTCAACCCTTATACTCCCGATCAATTGGTGAGAATTAGAGAAAAACTGAAAGAATTGCTCGCTATTATTGAGAATAAGGATAGCGAAAAAATGAAAGCCTTTTTGACGGAAGTGAGGAAGAATATTAAATAATTTTACTTATAGTTGCTTATAGTTTCTAAATAACTATTATAATGCATCTTCTATCAAATGAAATTTTTTACTTTTTGTAAAGTTCACTTTTGATATAGTAGTGTTTCGATAATTATTCAAAACTTTCAATTGTTGATTTTTCCCAATTCGGGAAATGCTTTATACCATAGTTTTTTACCTCGTGCAATTATTATCACTTTATTTCCTTGAATTGAGTATCTGACAAGTCTTAAAGCAAACCTTTGAGTTTCATGAATCCCGTCTTTTAAATCGTATATTTCCTATCTGAAAAGTAACAGGGAAAGATTTGAATCCGAAAAATACAAAGTCTCTCCTGCCAATTATGGTGAAACTAAATGGAATAAACTAATCTATTCGTTAATTTTTTCATAATACTCGTCATTTCGAGTCATAAATCACGAAATTATAATGTAAAGCACCGACAAATAAGTTTTGTCGGTGCTTTTTTGTATATTTGGGGGAAAATAACAGAAATCATTAATTACATTTCAAAGAATAAATCAAATGGAACATTTGTTCAAAAACTATCTTCAAAAAAACAACTATATACAATTCGACTTAAAAGCGGTGCTGTTCGATATGGACGGCATTTTATACGACTCCATGCCTGCTCACGCGCGTTCGTGGCAGGAAGCGATGGAAGAATTCGGCTTAAAAAAAACACGTCCCGAAGATTTTTATCTGCACGAAGGACGTCCAGCTGATTTTACCATCAACATTTTCTTCAAAAAAGAATTCCATCGTGATGCAACGGAAGATGAAATAAAAAAAATATACGCCAAAAAATCGGAGCTATTTGCAAAATACAACACCGAAGGTTTTATCAAAGGCGCAAAAGAATTACTTTATCTGGTAAAATCACATGGACTAATTCCTGTTTTGGTAACCGGTTCAAAACAACCGACACTGTTAGATCGATTAGATGATAACTTCCCGAATATTTTTACGCCCGAAACCATGATTACCGCTTTTGACACAAAAATTGGCAAGCCCCATCCCGAACCTTTTTTGATGGGACTGAAAAAAGGTGGAAATCTAAAACCCAACCAAGCGTTGGTAATCGAGAATGCGCCCTTAGGGACGGAATCCGCAACTAAAGCCGGCATTTTTACTATATGCGTTAATACAGGTCCGCTCGACAATAAAATTCTCATTGATGCCGGAGCAAACATCGTTTTTCAATCTATGCCGGAATTACTGGATAAATTTCCTGAAATTCTAAAAATTACATCTTCCAACAAAAATAATTAACAGCGATGAACAAAGTATTTACATTCATTTCATTGGTTTTCATAACAACATTTTTTGCCTGCAATACCTCGAAAACCAATTACAAACAACAAATTGATAACGAAATCCAAGAGGGCAACTTCACTATTGCAAAGCAAATGATAGATTCAGTTATCGAAACGCTTTCAAGCGATGAAAAAGCAGAATTTGAATTTGTAAAAGACTCCCTTCACAGGGTAGAACTGGATTTTCTCCGCACAAAAGAAGAAATTGTGGATTGGATAGTAACAAATCGCGGATTTACTCCTTCCGATTCATTATTGAACGAATGGGAAAAATCGAACGTGTTGGAATATAGAATAATTGATGGCGAAAAGCGCTATTTCCGCAACGCGGCGCCTAACATTTTCAGAGTGGATGCATCGGCAAGGGAATTATCCAATATTCCTGCACCAAAATCCGATACCCCACGTGACTCGTTGTTAATTAATGCTTTCAATCAAAAAACAGCAACTGATATCAAAGGAAAATATCTTTTACCGAAAAAGAAGATGAAAGTTCATTACACTCTTTCCGTAAACACAGATGCGGTTGCCGACGGCGAAACGGTAAAAGTGTGGCTCCCTTTTCCAAGAAAAGATATTGAAAGACAACCCGATGTACTATTAACATCGACTTCGCAACCCGATTACATGCTTTCGGAGGATAAAACTCAACACACAAGCGTTTATATGGAGCAAGTCGCTCAAAAAGGTAAACCAACTCTTTTTGAAATAGAATATGAATTTTCTTCGCAGGGCGAATGGTTCGATTTATCAGAAATTGAGGTAAAACCATACGACAAAAATTCCGATTTATTCAAAACCTATACCGCAGAGCGAAAACCGCACATTCAATTTTCCGAAAACCTCAAAAAAATAACCGACAGCATCACGCAGAACGCTCAAACACCGGTCGAGAATTTGCAAGCCGTTTACCGGTACATCGCCGCCAACTATCCGTGGGCAAGCGCGTTGGAATATTCCACCATCACCAACATTCCCGAATATGTGATTGAAAAGCATAAGGGCGATTGCGGACAAGTGGCATTGTTGCTTATCACGATGCTTCGCTACAAAGGCATTCCTGCCCGTTGGCAAAGCGGCTGGATGACACATCCCGAAGAAGTGAACCTGCACGATTGGACAGAAGTATATTTTGAAGGAACGGGCTGGATTCCTTCCGATGTATCGTTCGGACGAGGCGGTGCGATTCCCATCAAACCAAGCAGGGAATTCTTTATGAGCGGCATTGACTCCTATCGTCTGTACGTCAATTCCGATTATTCGGGGAAATTTTATCCCTATAAAAAATTCCCACGTAGCGAAACCGTAGATTTTCAGCGTGGCGAAGTAGAATCTGAACACTGGAACCTCTATTTTGATAAGTGGAATTATAAAATGAAAGTTACATACATCGACGAGGATTCAGATAAGTAATATAATCACATTTTTATTACCTTTGTGAGATAACAACTTGATATTTTTGCTATGACAAAAATCAACAATTTCGGATTCCTGCGCGTTGCCGCCGCATCGCCCAAAGTAAAGGTTGCCGATTGCGACTTTAATCTTCAGGAAATTAAATCAATTATTCAAAGTGCGGTAGAACAACAAGTGCAATTGCTTTGTTTCCCAGAACTTTGTCTTACAGGATACACGTGTGGCGATTTGTTTTTTCAAACGGCATTACAGAAAAAAGCCGTTGAGTCGTTGCTGAATCTCACCGATTTTCTAAAAGACAAACCATCCATCATTGTTGTAGTCGGACTGCCTTTAGCACACCGAAACGCGCTGTACAACGCAGCTGCGGCAATTTCGGCAGAAGGAATTTTGGGATTTGTTGCAAAAAAGTACTTGCCCAACTCAAACGAGTTTTACGAAAAACGATGGTTCCAAAGCGGCACCTCCATTCAATCAGTCAGCATTGAAATTAACGGCGATTTATATCCCGTTTCCTCCGGGAATATGGTTTTCGAAACTCCTTTCGCCAATTTTGGAGTAGAAATTTGCGAAGACTTGTGGATGCCCGTTCCGCCATCGTCGCAACTCGCTATGCAAGGAGCCGATATCATTTGCAACCTCTCGGCAAGCAACGAGTTAGTTGGTAAAAACGAGTATCGAAAATCGCTTATTGCACAGCAATCCGCCCGATGTATTGCGGGTTACGTTTATGCTTCAAGCGGATGTGGTGAGTCGAGTACCGATTCGGTTTTTTCGGGAGCCTGTTATATTTCCGAGAACGGCGTTATGCTGGAAGAATCCAAACGATTTTCATTTGAAAACGAACTCATTATTTCAGATATCGACATCTCCGCCTTACGCCACGACCGCATACTAAGCGACAATTTTAATAATTCTGTTGATGCTGACAGCGCAGAAGTTTATTGCCATATCGATTCGGTTTTAACCTCCGGTTTAAAGCGAAAATATAATCCGCATCCGTTTATTCCGTCTGAGAAAAATCGTGATGAAAGCATGAACGAAGTGTTTAATATTCAAACACATGGGCTGGCTAAACGATTACAACACACCGGAATACAGAAAGTAACAATTGGCGTATCGGGAGGATTAGACTCTACCCTCGCGCTGTTGGTTACAATAAAGGCATTCGATTTGCTGAATATTCCGCGCGAAAATATTATCGGTATCACCATGCCCGGCTTTGGAACTACGGGACGCACTTACACCAACGCCGTGAATCTGATGAAATCGGCAGGAATTACCGTTAAGGAGATTTCTATTGTGGAAGCTGTTACACAGCATCTGAAAGATATTGAACACGATATAAATACGCACGACGTAACTTACGAAAACGCCCAGGCACGTGAACGCACACAAATTCTGATGGACTACGCCAATAAAATTAACGGCTTGGTTGTAGGAACTGGGAATTTATCGGAATTGGCATTAGGTTGGGCAACGTATAACGGCGACCATATGTCAATGTACGCCGTAAACTCCGGTATACCAAAAACGTTGGTAAAGTCGCTCACTCGCTGGATTGCCGACACACAAACGGACGAAGTCACGAAAACAATATTGCACGATATTCTTGACACGCCCTTCAGTCCGGAGCTTTTGCCTGCCGATAACGAAGGTAAAATCGCACAAAAAACCGAAAACTTCGTTGGCCCGTATGAACTGCACGATTTTTTCCTGCATCGCATGCTGCGATATGGTGACGAGCCAAAACGCATTTACTTCATCGCTCAACAAGCGTTTAAAGGTATGTACCCTGCAAGCGAAATACTTAAATGGCTACAAGTATTTTACAAACGGTTTTTCTCGCAACAGTTCAAACGCTCCTGCATGCCCGATGGGCCAAAAGTAGGTTCCGTAAGCCTTTCGCCTCGCGGCGACTGGAAAATGCCGAGCGATGCGGAAGCAAAAATATGGCTTGCCGCGTTAAATGACAAAAGTATATCTTGAGGTTACAAATTACGACATCAGGTTTATTAATTATTTTCAAATCGACTAAAAAAATTAGAAAAGAGAAATATGGAATTATCAATCATTCAAAATCTAATTTATGAAATAAGAGGACAGAAAGTAATGCTTGACCGTGATTTAGCTGAGATGTATGGTGTGGAAACAAGAATTCTAATTCAATCCGTAAAAAGAAACAAAGACCGTTTTCCTGATGACTTTATGTTTCAATTAACAAAAAATGAATTTGAAAATTGGAAATCACAAATTGTGATGTCCAAATCCGATAAAATGGGACTAAGACGCGCGCCTTATGCTTTTACAGAACTGGGTGTGGCAATGTTAAGTAGCGTTCTTCATTCAAAAACCGCTATCGAAATAAATATGAATATCATGCGTGCTTTTGTTTATGTAAGAAATATGTTGGTAAATCCACCTATTGATAAAGTTTCAGAACTTCAAAAAGAGATAAAAGAACTTAAAGAATATATCGATGATGTTTTCTCTGATTATAATGACATAAACGAAGACACACGCATGCAAATTGAACTCATTAATCAATCGTTAGCAGAATTACAGGTACATAAGGAGGCAATTACAAAACCTCGAAAACCAATTGGGTATATCCATCAAATAGATGAGAAATAACATGAAAGAATAATCTACTTTCACTAGGATTAGAATTAGTTAATGGTATAGAAAACAATCATAACACTTTAAAGTGAATCAAATAATCATCCACCAACAATTTATTCAAGACATTAAAACCATTGTTAATAGTGCGCGTGGAAATGCTTATCGCGCTATAAACACAACAATGGTGGCGGCATATTGGCACATCGGACAGCGAATTGTTGAGGAAGAACAAAACGGACAACATCGTGCCGAGTACGGAAAGTATATTTTAAAAGAACTTTCCAACGCCTTGAATAACGAGTTTGGAAAAGGATTTGACGAAAGAGAACTCAGCCGTATGCGCCAATTTTATCTGACTTTTCCAATTCGGGACTCACTGCGCCCCGAATTGACTTGGACTCATTACCGAACTTTGATTCGTGTAGAAAATGAACAAGCCTACTTCTATTGTTAATATAGAGAATTTAGAACATAAAGACAGAGAAAAAGCTTTTTTTGAAGCAGCAAAAAACAGATAGAAAATTATGCAACAACTCAAAGACCTATTTAAAGAATACACCGGAAAATCAAATCCAAAAGTAGAAGCCTTGCCTTCATCGGGCTCAAACAGAAGATATTATCGTCTCGTTGAAGGAGACACATCAATTATTGGCGTACACGGGGAATCGCAAGAAGAAAACTATGCTTTTATTGAATTAGCAGCACATTTTCACGAACAACAATTGAATGTTCCCAAAGTGCTTGCAGTTTCAAACGATAAAATATTTTACATTCAGGAAGATTTGGGTGATACCGTGCTGTTTGACACCATCAAAGCGGGTCGCAACACGGGTGTTTTTAGTTCGGATGAAAAAGAGCTGTTGCACAAAACCATTTCTATGTTGGCAGATTTTCAGGTCAAAGGCGCTAAAGGACTCGATTTTAGCGTTTGCTATCCTCAACCCAAGTTTAACCGCCGTTCTATTTATTGGGACTTGAATTATTTTAAATATAATTTTCTGAAAACAACCGAAATGGATTTTCAGGAAGATTTGCTCGAGAACGATTTCGATAAACTTGCAAACACATTGCTCGAAGATGACAACAGCACGTTTATGTACCGCGATTTTCAATCGAGAAACGTGATGATTGTAAACGGAGAGCCTTATTTTATTGACTTTCAGGGAGGACGTAAAGGACCCGTATATTACGATGTGGCCTCTTTTCTGTGGCAAGCCAAAGCCAACTTTCCCAATGAGTTGCGCGATGAGTTAATACAAACCTACATTCAATCCCTGAAAAAATATTTCGATGTAAACGAAGCGCATTTTCTTATCAAACTCCGTCAATTTGTGCTGTTCCGTACATTGCAGGTTCTCGGAGCATACGGGTTTAGAGGATATTTCGAGAAAAAACCGCATTTCATACAAAGTATTCCCTTCGCGCTTAACAATTTAAGAGATTTGCTGAAAGACGGTTTCAATGAGTACACCTACATGAAACCCATGCTAAAAGCAATGACGGAACTGAAGCAGTTTGCCGACACACAGAAGCGCGAGCTTGAAGTACGCGTGTTTAGTTTCGCTTACAAAAAAGGGATACCAAACGATGTATCGGGCAACGGTGGCGGATACGTTTTCGACTGTCGCGCGATTAACAATCCCGGAAAATTCGAGCGCTTTAACCACTTCACAGGACGCGACGAAGAAGTTATTAAATTTTTGGAAGATGACGGCGAAATGGAGGTATTTCTCAACAATATTTATCCGTTAGTTGACAGTCACGTGAAACGATACATGGAGCGAAACTTCACCAACCTTATGGTTTCTTTCGGTTGTACCGGCGGGCAACACCGCTCCGTATATGCAGCGCAAAAAATGGCGGAACATATTTCAAGGAAATTTGGAGTGAAGGTATCATTGGTACATCGCGAGCAAAACTGGGAGCAAGTTTTTAAACGCAGGTAAAAAAAAACTTGCTCAAAACAACTCGCAAAATAATATTGAAAAAACAATTAATCAACTTTATATCATTGGCAGTTAACAGAAATGCGCAAACGCCACCCCTTGTCAAACAACTGATAACCAATGACTAAGCAAAAACTATTTTTCAAGTTTAACGAAATATTAAACATATAACAAACTATGGCAAAAAAAGCGACTACTTCAAAAACGAAAAAAACACACATTAATAAGTCACTTCCTAAAGTATCACAATTAGCTCGTCCCAATAAAATGAGTCTCGAAGAGTGGCAGATTCTTCTCCGGAAACAAGCTGCACAAAAGGAGCTATTAGCCATCGAACCTGTCAACAGAAGGCAAACACTGGGCGACTTTAGCGTAAGAAATCCAAAAACCGACCATGTGTACAAAGTAGCATTCAGAGGAGTAAATAGCGAGTGGAACTATTGTTCCTGTCCCGATTTTAAAACGAATCAACTCGGCACCTGTAAACATATCGAGGCTGTGCAACAAAAGCTGGAAAACACACAAAAACGAATACCCAAAGAACTTATTCCTCCATACACATCGGTTTATCTTTCATATAAAGGAGAACGAAGTGTGCGCATCCGTATTGGTTCAGATAATAAAAAAGCATTTACCGAATTGGCAAATCAATTTTTTACGTCTGATGGTATTCTGCGTGAGGAGAATTACAAAAACTTCTCGTTATTTTTGCAACAAGCTCAACAAATTGACGATACGTTTCGCTGCTACAACGATGCGTTAGAATTTATCATCGAAAAACGTGAGACTAATCGTCGCAAACAGCTTTTAGAAACAAAATATAGCGACGGCAAATTACCCGATTTACTTCGCTCACGACTCTACCCATACCAAGAAGAGGGCATTTTGTTTGCTGTTAGCAAAGGACGCAGTATCATTGCCGACGAAATGGGTTTGGGTAAAACCATACAAGCCATTGGCACTGCCGAATTATTGCAAAAAGAGTTCAATATTTCATCGGTACTGATTCTTTGTCCCACATCGCTCAAATACCAATGGAAAAAAGAAATCGAAAAGTTCACGGGTCGCACAGCACTCGTTATCGAAGGGAATCATCTGAAACGTAGAGAACAATACAGCCAAGATGTTTTTTACAAAATAATATCATATCAAAGTGCAAACAACGATATTAAAATCATGAAATCGCTGCACACCGATATGTTGATTATGGACGAAGCTCAACGCCTAAAAAACTGGAACACACAAATAGCGAAAGCCGCCCGTCGCATACAGTCGCAATACACGGTTGTACTTTCAGGAACGCCACTCGAAAACAAATTAGAAGAACTTTACTCCATTGCTCAGCTAGTAGATCCGTACTGTTTAGGTCCGTATTACAAATTTATAAATAAATGCTTGATACGCTCTGAAACAGGAAAAACCATCGGATACCAAAACTTGAACGAAGTAGGCGACTTAATCCGCCAAATTCTTATTCGTCGTCGCAAACGCGATGTTAACATCCAACTACCCTCACGCGTGGATAAAATTCTTTTCGTACCCATGACCGAAGAGCAGCGCGGTATGCACGAAGAATTCAAACAGAGTGCGGCACAGTTGATTTTCAAATGGCAAAAAATGCGTTTTTTGAGTGAAAGTGACCGCAAACGTCTTCTTCTACTTCTAAGTCAAATGCGAATGGTTTGCGACAGCACCTATATTTTAGATCAAAAAACGCGATTCGATACCAAAATCGATGAATTGATGAACGTGCTTGAAGAGTTTTTTGAAGAAACCGACGAAAAAGTAGTTATTTTCAGCCAATGGGAACGAATGACACGTCTTGTAGCTGCCGAGTTAGATGAAAAAAGCATTCAATACGAATACCTGCACGGTGGCGTTCCATCAGAAAAACGTAAAGCGTTAATGGATAATTTTATGGAAAAGCCCGACAGTCGTGTTTTCCTCTCAACCGATGCCGGAAGTACGGGACTAAACCTCCAAGCCGCATCGCTGGTTATAAATCTCGACCTCCCGTGGAATCCGGCTGTACTCGAACAACGAATTGCCCGTATTCATCGAATGGGACAGAAAAACAACATTCAGGTAATCAACTTTGTATCGGCTGACACCATCGAAGAGCAGATGCTCACGAAGCTAAATTTTAAATCGTCTATGTTTGAAGGAGTTTTAGACGACGGCGCAGACTCTATATTCCTTGAAAACAGCAAGTTCGATAAACTGATGCAAAGCATTCAAGAGTTTACTTTCGATGATAATAAAACCGAAGAAAACGCGGCAGCATCCATTCGCTCCGAAGAAATGGAAAAACCGGTTTCAGAAAGCGAAAAAGGCAAGGAAAATGAAATGCCTTTGAGCGAAACCATGATTCCCGATATCGAACCGGAAATAGAAGAGAAAAGTTCGGAACAATCTGTATCATCAACAGCTTCGCCCGACACCTCTCCCGAAGAGCTTATCGCACAAAGCATCAAATTGTTTGGAGCTTTTGCCCAAACTCTATCTTCGCCCGAGGCTACCGAAAAACTAGTTGATTCACTCATAGAAACAGACAACGAAACCGGAAAGACATCGCTCAAAATTCCCGTCCCAAATCGCGACACGGTTGTATCTGTTATTGGAGCAATTGGTAAATTATTGGGAGCAGCAAACTTAAACTCACGATAATCAAAACCCCGGCAATTCCAAGTGAGAGAAAATATTAAAATCCAAAATTCGACGGAAAAAATCGACTAAGTTTATTAAAGACGGAATGAGTTTAATTCGTTTCCGCCTTTTTGGAGAAATTAAAAAAATATGATTTTAATAATGAGCAAGATAATTAAAATTATTGCTAAATAAATTCCCTTAATCTTTCCTTCTTCGTTAAATGGTTTCATGTGTAATGTCAATAAATGTTTATATGTTTTTTGGGCTAAATATTTATATAATACAAAGATAAAAAAATCATTAGATAACACACTATATGTATTTTTCGATTTCTACAATCGAATTTATTAACTTTGAGGTTTAAATAACCAAACTTAGGTAAAACTAATTGAACAGAAGTTATGAAAGCTCTTATTTTCGCCGCCGGCCTCGGCACACGATTAAAACCGCTTACCGACACCATACCAAAAGCAATGGTTCCTGTTGGCAACAAACCTCTTTTACAGCACATTATTGAAAAGCTAAAAGCTTCGGGATTCGACGAATTAATCATTAACGTGCACCATTTTGCGGAGCAAATTATCGATTTTGTGCGTGCCAACAACAGTTTTGATATTCGAATTGAGTTTTCAGATGAATATGAACAATTACTCGACACCGGTGGCGGAATAAAAAAAGCCTCATGGTTTTTTGATGACGAAAAGCCCTTTCTTGTTCATAATGTAGATATTTTGTCGAATATTGATTTACGAAACCTTTACCATTTTCACACCAACAGCAATTCTGTAGCTACGCTTGTGGTGAGCGGACGGGAGACATCGCGGTATCTACTTTTCGACGAAGTCAATCGTCTTGCAGGATGGATAAATGAAAAGTCTGAAGAAACAAAATCACCTTATGAAAATTTTAATCCACTCAACTACAAAAAATTAGCTTTCGCAGGAATACACATTATCAACCCACAATTATTTTCTTATCTCAACCATTTTCCAACTAAATTCTCTATCATAGATTTCTATTTGTCTGTTTGTAATAAAGAAAAAATTTACGGCCATATCCCCGCTAATCTCCAACTTATCGATGTCGGGAAAATAAATTCAATAGCTGAAGCCGAAAATTTCATTAGATAATTGAATCTTCTCAATCTGAAAAACGTAATAATACTTTTCTAAGAGAACCTCATTTTTGAGTTTCTAAAAAGACCATTCCAAATATGCATATTTTCAAGTCTTAAATGTTAAATGTTTACTTTTTATAAAATATTTTGATGATTGCTTTGTTTTTAAATTTTTTTATTATAGATTTGCCAGATATTATTTTTTAAACAAAAAACACATATCATTATTCAATATCATTCAACACGAGGTGCTATATTTTTTTATTTGATATATAATCTATGAATTTAAAAAAACTAGAACAACAATACAAAAACGAATTACTTAACAACGTTCTTCCTTTCTGGCTCCAAAAATCACAAGACTACGTGTATGGAGGATATTTTACGTGTTTGGACAGAAAGGGCAACGTATTCGATACCGATAAGTTCATTTGGCTGCAAGAACGACAAGTGTGGAAAAACGAAAGGAGTGGTTTGACTGTGCTGTTCAGGGAGCAGAGTTCCCGAAAAAACACGGACACGACGGTAACCTAAACTGGTATTTTTCGCTCACGCGAGAGGGAAAACCGTTAGTGGAGCC
>MVZJ01000034.1 GCA_002069095.1 Bacteroidetes bacterium ADurb.BinA174
AGTTTGGCAGGTAGGGTTGCAATTTTCAGACTGTTCCCATTCGATTTTCAAGAATTAAAAAGTGCCGGATTACTTCAAAATGATTATACTGAGCATTTATTTAAAGGATTTTATCCGGCAATTTATAACCGCGACATTAGACCTGAAGATTTCTATCCTAATTATATTGAAACTTATGTTCAGCGAGACGTTAGTGAGCTACTTGCTATTCAAAACATGAGTTTGTTTCGAAAATTTTTAGCATTATGTGCCACAAGAGCAGGACAAATCCTAAATATGAATAGTTTGGCAAAGGAAAGTGGAATATCGGCTCCAACGGTAAAAGCGTGGTTGTCAGCTTTAGAAAATAGCTATGTTGTTTTTCTGCTACAGCCTTATTATAAAAATTTCAGCAAGCGTGTTATAAAATCACCTAAACTCTATTTTTATGATACAGGATTGCTATGTAATTTGCTTAGAATAAGCGATGTGTCTCAAATAAATAATCAAGCCGTAAAAGGAGCACTGTTTGAGAATATGATAATTTCGGAGTATGTGAAAAAGAAATACCACAAGAATGAGAGACAAACTGACTTGTGGTTTTGGCGTGATTCTCACGGCAATGAAGTGGATTTACTTATCGAAAAGCCGCAAGAAACCGAAATTGTGGAAATAAAAGCCACACAAACCGTTATGCCTGATTTATTTAAGGGCTTAAATTATTATGCTGCGCTTGAAACAGAAGTAAAACTGACCAAGACATTAGTTTATGGAGGTAACGAACGTCAGGAGCGAAGCGTGGCAAATGTTTTGCCTTGGAATGAAATTGATGTATAATGGTATTAAAAAATAAAAAATGAATATCCGCGATTATACCCAAACGATTATTTCTTGTTCGGTGCTCCCGTTAAATCGTTATGTTCCAGTTGCACCTTTTTATATGTAGACGGGGTTCCAAGAGCCAATGGCTAATAGCCAAAAACTAAAAAGCTACAGAGTAGCAAAATATTTGTAGTAAGAGTTCATTTGTACATGTATTAAGTTACAGAGTACCGAAATTTATAAAAGGGTAACCAAGTGGATATTCATAAAGTAAAATTGACAGAGCAAACAGAAAAACGGTACGCTTTTATATTTTTGCCAAAATCGGAAGTAAAACAGAGCCAAAGTCGGAAGTAAAATACGTCCAAAATCGGAAGTTGGTGTTTTTTATTCTCGAAAATAATACTATCTTTGTGAAATTAAATTTGAGAGAAATGAAAGAAACAGTCTATTTATCAAGACTTTGCGATAAGGAGTTAATAAAACGCCTTCAATCATCCGGTGCTGTATTGATTGAAGGTGCTAAATGGTGCGGAAAAACTTGGACTGCCGCTAAAATTGCTAAAAGTACATTATATATGCAAAATCCTGATACTGCTGTATCAAATTTAAAATTAGCCGATACCAAACCTTCACTTTTGCTGCAAGGCAACACTCCGAGATTGATTGACGAATGGCAAATGGCTCCTATACTTTGGGATGCAGTTCGTTTTGAAGTAGATAAAAGAAATGAAACCGGACAATTTATTTTGACAGGGTCTGCTGTTCCTGCCGATAATGTAATTGCACATACAGGAACGGGACGTATTTCCAGATTACTTATGCGACCGATGAGCTTATATGAATCACAAGAATCAGACGGCAGTATTTCATTAGCAGATTTATTTGATGGCAAAACTGACATAGCAGCAATTTCCGAATTGACGATTGAAAATATAGCTTTTGCCATGTGTCGTGGCGGTTGGCCCGCATCTGTCAAGCATACCGGTAATACAGCTCTTCAGATGGCTATCGATTATGTTGAAGCAGTTATAAATCAAGATGTTTCGCGAGTTGATGGTGTGGAGAAAAATCCTGAACGTGTTAGAGCTTTGTTAAGGTCTTTATCAAGAAATATTTCAACTTTGGCGACTATACAAACCATTAAAAGTGATATGGAAACTGACGATATAGGTCTTTCAGAAAAAACCATTTCTCTCTACTTG
Source organism: Bacteroidetes bacterium ADurb.BinA174 (assembly GCA_002069095.1). GTDB lineage: Bacteria > Bacteroidota > Bacteroidia > Bacteroidales > Dysgonomonadaceae > Petrimonas. Next base: position 2,007 of record MVZJ01000034.1, read on the forward strand.
AATGCGTTGCGACGAATTTTTGTCGTGGAAGATTTACCCGCGTGGTCTCCCTCGTTACGCTCTAAAACAGCTATCCGCACTTCATCCAAACGTCAATTTGTTGACCCTTCCATAGCAACAGCCGTAATGCGAACAAGTCCGGACGGTTTGCTAAAAGACTTTGAAACTTTCGGCTTTTTATTTGAAAGTCTATGTACAAAAGATATGAGAATTTACGCACAATCAAATGACGGCGATGTATTCCATTATCGCGATAAAAATGGGTTGGAAGCAGACTTGATTGTTCGTCTGCGTGACGGTAGATGGGCGGCAATAGAAGTGAAATTAGGAAGTAAACAAATAGAGATAGCTGCTAAGAATTTGTTAAAATTAAGCAGTAAAGTTGATACTGAAAAAATGGGTAAACCCTCTTTTTTGATGGTTCTCACAGGTGGACAATACGCCTATAAACGCGATGATGGTGTATTGGTGGTGCCGATTGGCTGCATGAAAGATTAATTAATTTGCCAAAATCGGAAGTAAAATACAGCCAAAATCGGAAGTCAGTATTTATAACATTAAAATAAGTATGCAAAAACAAGGAAAAATACTTATCATCGACGATAACGAAGATATTCTCTTCGCACTTAATTTGTTATTGCAACCGCACGTGGAGAAGGTAAAGGTTACCACTCAGCCTGAACGCATTGCTCACTTTATGGAAACGTTTGAGCCGGATGTAATTTTGCTCGATATGAATTTCACGCAAGATGCCGACAGTGGGCAAGAGGGTTTTTCGTGGTTGAAAAAGATAAAAGAGATTGATCCTGATGCCGTTGTAATTTTTGTTACCGCCTATTCCGATACGGAGAAAGCGGTGCAAGCCATTAAAGCCGGTGCCACAGATTTTATTCCCAAACCTTGGGCAAAAGATAAACTATTGGCTACGGTGGCATCTGCCGTGCAATTGCGTCGCAGTCGTACAGAAGTATCGCAACTAAAACAGCAAGTGGCGGCATTGCAGAGCCACCAATCATTTCCCGAAATTATCGGAGAGAGTGCGCCGATGCTTGCTCTTTTTGACACAATAGATAAACTGAAAAATACCGATGCCAATATTTTAATTTTAGGCGAGAATGGTACGGGAAAGGATTTGATTGCCAACTTGCTTTATTGTACTTCTTCGCGTGCCGATAAGCCTTTCGCGCACATCGATTTGGGAACTATTCCCGAATCGTTGTTTGAAAGTGAACTTTTTGGGTACGAAAAAGGAGCATTTACCGATGCTAAAAAAGAGAAGAGCGGCAGATTTGAAATTGCATCGGGTGGTACGCTTTTCTTGGACGAAATCGGGAACTTATCGCCTGCCATGCAGATGAAATTGCTCTCAGCTATCGAAAAACAACAAATAACTCGTTTGGGCGGAACAACACCTATTCATATAAATGTGCGTTTGTTGTGTGCAACCAATGCCGATATTCACGATATGGTAGCCAACGGAGAGTTTCGACAAGATTTGTTGTACCGCATTAACACCATTGAACTGCATATTCCACCGCTTCGTGAACGTGGTGGCGATATTGAATTGCTTGCAAATCACTTTTTAGAACGTTTCGCTAAAAAGTATAAAAAAGATATTCGTGGCATTTCATCTTCCGCTATGCGAAAACTGAATACTTATAATTGGCCCGGAAATGTGCGTGAATTGCAACATGCTTTGGAGCGAGCTGTAATTTTATCGTCGGGCTACACGCTTTCGAGTGATGATTTTTTGTTGAAGCCAACTTCTCGAAAATCGAATCACGAAAATCTAAACTTAAAAGAGATAGAGCAAGCAGCTATCGAGAAAGCACTCAGGCAATCGGATGGCAATTTGAATCAAGCGGCTGATTTATTAGGCATTTCAAGATTTTCATTATATCGGAAAATAGAAAAGATGCAAAGTGAAACCGATGAATAATACAGTAAAAATGAAATTACAAGCTCGTCATATTTTTTTCTTAAAAATAACAGCCATTGTACTGTTATCGTTGGTGGTAGCTTGGCTTTATTTGAAACAATTGTTGTTTTCATCGATTTTGCTGTTTATTGTAATTGTGGCTCTTGCGGTATCGTTATACTATGATAGGAAAAAGTTGATTAGCCGCATGGAGCAAATGATTGCAAGCATCAGGCATTCCGATTTTTCATCGCATTTTGTTAATCGAGGTTCAAGCGATGAACTAAGTCGTCTTTCTCAAGAGATGAACGAAGCATTGGATGCTTTTCGTTCACACGCGCACGACGCGATGAGGGATGAAGCTGAAACTCAAGCTTGGCAAAAACTGATTAGTGTGCTCACGCATGAAATCATGAACAGTATAACGCCTATCATTTCTCTTTCCGAGACACTTAGTGAAAGCGAAACTCTTGATAATACCGATTCAGAATCGTATCGTATCATGAAGCAGGCAATGGAAACTATCCACCGTCGCAGCGAAGGATTATTGGTGTTTGTGGAAAATTACCGAAAACTCACTCGACTGCCGCAACCCACTGTTCAGCCCATTCATGTGCATTCAATGCTTAAATCTTTACAGCAATTACTGGCTTCAAGCGGAATTAATTTTAGCTACTCCATTTATCCCGAGCAACTTATACTGAAAGCGGATAAATCGATGATGGAACAATTACTGCTCAATTTGCTCAAAAACGCACACGAAGCCTGCACAGCTCAAATCAACTCGAAAATTGAGATAAAAGCCGCAAGAGTAGGCAACGAAATTCACCTATCGGTTTCGGATAACGGACAAGGTATTTCGGCCGAAGCCATTGAAAAAATATTTATTCCGTTTTATTCTACAAAGCCTTCCGGATCCGGCATTGGGTTAAGTATTTGCAGGCAAATCATGTTACGCCATAGAGGAAAAATTGTGGTGAAATCGGATGAGCGGGGAAGTAGGTTTACGATGGTTTTTCCGGAGTAATCAATGTACTTAGAACTTCAACTTTCGATAGAGTTGATTAGCTTTTTAAGTAACCTAACTTTCTCTATGTGCTGGTCTGACAACACATCCCAAATACTATCCTGATTTAATGCTTCGTAATTATTTTCGAACTTATCGGCATTTTCATAATCATCCATGTATTCGTTGGCATAGTATTCCGAGAGTTCTTCAGCATTGTCGATAATGTTTGTCAAATCGGAACTCATCTGCTCCAACCGTTGCAAATCTACTTCGCATTGGTGAAGTTTATTTTCAATATAGTTAAGTCTTTCTTCGCGGTTTTTCATAACGATTTTTTGTGCAAATGTATTTTATTTTTTTCCATGAAGGAAAAAATCAAACAAAATTCAACGATTAAACGTTAATTAAAAGATTTAGAAAATCTTCTAAGATGATTAAGATGATGAAACCTTCCAACACGAAAGCTCTGGAAACCGGTTCGGAAATTTCGTGTGACGAATGGGTGTAATTAGGATTAGCCATTAATCACGACAAATTAACCGAAGCCGATAATGCTAAAAAATGGCGCGATTTTTGAAAGTCATTTTAATATAATACATCTGCCGGTTTTGAACTAGCTGATGCTTGTAACAGATAAAATAAAAAATAAAACCTAAAAAAATAAACAAATGAAAAATTTAAAGTACGTTTTATTAGCAGTAGTTGCCGTTTTTATACTATCGAGTTGCGGCTATAATACTATGGTAAGCAAGCAGGAAGGCGTTAATTCCCAATGGGCAAACGTGGAAAACGCATATCAACGCCGTGCCGATTTAATTCCCAATCTGGTAAACACGGTAAAGGGTTATGCCCAACACGAACAGGAAACTTTTATACAAGTTACCGAAGCGCGCGCAAGAGCAACGCAAATGACCATCGACCCCGAAAATCTGACTGAAGAAGCCATTCAGCAATATCAACAAGCACAAGGACAGTTGAGCTCTGCCATCGGACGCTTACTGCTTATTCAGGAGAATTACCCAGAACTGAAAGCCAATCAGAACTTTTTAGCGCTTCAGGACGAATTGGCAGGTACGGAAAACCGAATTTCGGTGGAAAGGAATAAATTCAATCAAATAGTGCAGGATTTCAATTCGTATATTCGTCAGTTTCCGCGATTGATTTACGCCGGATGGTTTGGTTTTAAACCGAAAGGTTATTTCCAGTCTGCTCCCGGAGCCGAAACTGCGCCACAGGTTCAATTTTAATAATTTACGATTTACAAACAAAGAACGTTCCATATTTCGTAAAAAACAACAAAAATTGTAAATCGTCAATCGTAATTCGTCAATATTATATGTTAAATCAGGAAGAATTAAACAGGATAGTCGAATCCATTCGTGCAGCCGAAAGCCAAACTTCTGCCGAGATTCGTGTTTGCGTAGCAAGAAAATGTAAGCAGAATCCGTTAGATGCGGCTTACAGGAAATTTAAGCAACTGAAAATGGATACTACCGCTTTGCGTAATTCGGTGCTGATTTATGTTGCGCCCAATGATCACAAAGCGGCTGTTGTTGGAGATTCCGGCATTGATGAAGCAGCCAAAGAAGGCTTTTGGGACTTGGTTCTCGATGATATGCTTTCGTATTTTAAAGATGAACGAATTTGTGACGGCATTTGTCAGGGTGTGGAAAAAGTGGGTGAATTAATTAAAGCGCGTTATCCGGTTATGAAAGATGACGTGAACGAATTGTGCGATGAAGTTATATTGGATGAAGAGTAAATTTGTCATTACCATACTGTTGTTTTTGTCGTCTCTGGGAATTTCGGCTCAAGATGTTCCCGAACCGATGTACCCGTACCGGTTGGTTAACGACTTTGCCAACATATTTTCTTCTGTCGAAAATCAGGTTCTGGAACAGCGATTGCTTGCTTATAACGATTCCACATCCACGCAAATATACGTGGTAACTGTAACCGATTTAGGCGGATATCCTGCATCGGATTACGCTTTCGCGTTAGGAGAAAAATGGGGCATCGGACAAAAAAGTAAAAACAATGGTCTTGTTATTCTTATAAAACCCAAAACGGAAGATAGTCACGGACAAGTGTTTATCGCTACCGGTTACGGATTGGAAGAATTTATTAATGATGCCTATACTGGTAGAATCATTCGAAACGAAATGATTCCCTACTTTCAAAACGACGATTACTTTGGCGGTGTAAACGCGGCTGTAGATGCTGTTGTTTCCCGCTTGTCGGGAGAGTTTGATTATGACGTGGATGAAGACGAAGAAGAATTCCCGTTACTTGCAGTCATTATCACGATTATTATCGTGATAATAATTCTTCAAATATCATTCCGTGGAGGGGATCATTACATTGATAGTGGTGGACATACAAGGAGCGGTGGATGGAGCAGCGGAGATTTTGGTGGCGGTGGCAGTTCCGGCGGAAGCGGTAGCTTCGGTGGTGGCGGAGGCGGCAGTTTCGGTGGAGGCGGCGCCGGTGGAAGCTGGTAGCGGAATTTACGGTTTTTAATATACGATTTTATGAAAATAATTCACGCTCCCCACCCCGCAACTCGGAACTCAAAACTCATAACTATTCTCGGTCCAACTGCCAGCGGGAAAACCACTTTTGCCGCTCATCTTGCTTCGCGCCTTGATGGAGAAATCATCAGCGCCGATTCGCGGCAAATTTATCGGGGAATGGATATTGGTACAGGTAAAGATTTAGCCGATTATAGGGTTAATAGCAAGCAAATCAGGTATCATTTAATCGATATTCGTGATGCGGGTGATAGATACACGTTATTTAACTATCAACACGATTTTCATAAGGTTTATAACGATATTTTATCGCGAAACAAAAAGCCGATACTCTGTGGCGGTACCGGACTTTACATCGAATCCGTTCTGAAAGGTTATCATCTTCCGGATGTGCCGCAAAATCCCGAATTAAGGAAAAAACTGGAATCCAAATCATTGGATGAACTCGCACAAATTCTCGCTTCTTATAAAAAACTTCACAACACTACTGATACCGATACAAAAAAACGCGCTATTCGCGCCATAGAAATTGCAGATTTTCAAAGTAAAAATCGGCCTTCAGAACTCGATTATCCACCCGTCGAAAGTGTAATAATCGGCATCAATATCGACCGAAATTCCCGGCGACAGAAGATTTCTTCACGCCTTAAAAAAAGGTTAGACGAAGGAATGATTGACGAGGTGAAAATGTTGCTCAACAAAGGAATTTCCCCTGAAAACCTTATTTATTACGGACTTGAATACAAGTTTGTAACGCTTCACGTTATTGGAGAAATCAGTTACGAGGAAATGTTCTCACAGTTGGAAATCGCCATTCATCAGTTTGCCAAACGGCAGATGACGTGGTTCCGGGGTATGGAAAAGCGCGGTTTTACCATTCATTGGCTTGATTTTTCATTGCCTGTGAGCGAGAAAATCGATAAAGTGTTCACTATTATCAAGAATTCTTAAATTTATACCGCACAAATTCCTCAACTATCGGCAAAAAAATGTATTTTTGCCGATTAGAATCGAAGGTTATAGGTTGTTTTTTCCTTTACCGTTTTCACAACGTATTAAATTTCAAACCGATGATTAAAGGTCAATTTCCCGTCGAAAAATTTCAATCTTTAGAAACGCCGTTTTATTATTACGACATAAATTTATTGCGTGAAACGCTTGAGGCCGTGAAAAAAGAGGTCGAAGGGAAAAAATACGTTATACATTATGCGCTCAAAGCCAACTCTAATCCAAGAATTTTAAAAGAAATATCGTCTTACGGTTTTGGCGCCGATTGCGTAAGCGGTAATGAAATTCTGAGAGCGCTGGATTGTGGATTTCCGGCATCGAAAATTGCCTTTGCCGGTGTTGGAAAAACCGACAGGGAAATTAAAATAGGGTTGGATAACGATATTTTTTGTTTTAACGTGGAGTCGCTACCCGAAATGGAAGCGATTGAACGTTTGGCATCCCAAAAAGGAAAAATCGCTCCCATTGCATTGAGAATCAATCCAAACGTGGATGCGCATACGCACAAATACATCACAACCGGATTAGAAGAAAATAAATTCGGCCTTAACAAATCCGATTTGCCTAAAGCAATAGAGTTAATCAAGAAAAGTAACCATTTGAAACTGATTGGAATACATTTTCATATCGGGTCGCAGATTACGGATTTATCATCGTTTGAAAATCTTTGTGTAAGAGCCGTTGAGTTACAAAACTGGTTTTCGAAACAAGGCATTTCGTTCGAAATTATCAATGTGGGTGGCGGTTTGGGAATCAACTATCATCATCCCAATCATTGTCCTATTGCCGATTTCGAGTCTTATTTTAGGTTGTTTACAAAATACCTGAAACTCAAAGAAAACCAATCGCTTCATTTTGAGTTAGGGCGATCTTTTGTAGCATCGTGCGGTTCATTGATTGCACGGACAACATACATAAAAGAGGGAATTACCAAAAAATTCCTGATTGTGGATGCCGGAATGACCGATTTAATCCGTCCTGCGCTTTATCAGGCTTTTCATCATATCGAAAACATTAGTTCCGATAAAGAGTATGAAACGTACGATATTGTTGGGCCAATTTGTGAATCGAGTGATGTTTTTGGCGAAAATATATTGCTGAATCAATCTCGACGTGGCGATTTTATTGCTATTCGTTCTACAGGCGCTTATGGTGAAACAATGGCGTCAACCTATAATTGTCGTGAATTACCAAAATCTTATTTTTCTGACTCGTTGTAATTATGAATTTTTCACAATTTCTGAATGTTGATTTTTCGCTTTCTTTTTGGGTAATTTCGGGAGCGATCTTGTTATTTTTCATTATTCAATTGATTTATTATCTGTTGGTTTACAAAAGACCTTATTCTTACGAACACAAAAGGAGTAAAATTCAACAGGTTTCCGAAAATTTGCCATCGATTTCGGTTGTTATCGCATCTAAAAATGAATCTGAAAATTTGGCAAAATACCTGCCGTCAATATTAGAACAGGATTATCACCATTTCGAGGTAATCGTAGTGAATATGGGGTCCACAGACGAAACCGATATCCTGCTTAAAGCGTTTAACCAAAAATACTCCAATCTTTATCATACCTATGTACCTGCCGGCGTCGAAGATTTAAACGAGAAAAAACTCGCCCTGACGATAGGAATTAAGGCGGCGAAAAACGATATCGTGTTGTTTACCGAAGCTTATTGCGTGCCTGCTTCCGAAAAATGGATAAGGGAATTTGCCATTGAATTTTCCAAAGGAAAAGATATCGTGTTGGGATTTTGCAAATTGAAAATTGGGAGAAAGTTTGCGATGCGCAAATTTATTCTTTACGACAATATGATCCATGGACTCAAATACTTATCTCTCGCAATTCTTGGGAAACCATTTATGGGAATAGGCAGAAATCTGGCGTATAGGAAGGAAATATTTTTCGAAGAAAAAGGGTTTTCATCCGTATTGAATATCGATGGTGGCGAAGATGACCTGTTTATCAATAAAATTTCTAAAAAGAAGAAAGTTGGGGTAGTGATATCACCGGAAAGTATGACGCAGAGTGATGTGGTTACTAATTTTTTTACGTGGCGGGCATTTAAATCCAAGTATCTTTATACCAAAAAGTTTTATAGGGGTGCATCGTCTTTTATTCTCGGGTTCGAAACGTTTTCGAAATACCTGTTTTATCTCTCTGTTGTTGCAGGAATTGCATATGGAGTGCTTTTCAGTAATTATTTGTTAGTTGCGCTAAGTGTCATTTTTTTCATTTTCAGGTTTATATTTCAATTAAATGTAATAGGTAATAATAGTCGATTGTTCGGTGCCGGAAAGTATCATATCAACTTGTTCTTTTACGATATTTTTCAACCCTTTAATAACTTCAAATTCAGAAAATACGCCAGCAAAAGAAATAAACCGAAAAAAAGATAACGAAAGTTTACTTTTTATAAAGCTTTTCTGCCAATCTGACATTTAAAATTTTTGAAATTATTTTTTGCACGGTTAAAGCGGGTTAATCGGTTGTTTTTTTAGTTAAAAGAGACAAAAAAGCAGATTGAGAATAAACTCTTGTATGCTTTTTGTTTCTACATTTGTGTAAATGTTAAAATTCAAACTAATTTAATTATGAATAATAGAAACGTAAAAAACATTGCGACAATTGTCGTTGTTGCAATACTCAGTTCGGTGATTACCCTTTTCGGGTATAATGCCGTTTCTAAAAATAATTCGAAGGAAATCTCAAATTCTTCCGTAAGTATCGAGCAAAATGAATACGCCGACTCTTTTGATCAAGATAGAAATGTAAGATTGGCTAATTTAACCACACAACAAGGTTATCCCGATTTTACGGAAGCCGCATCCAGATCAGTAAACGGTGTTGTTCACGTAAAAGTTAAGTCTGTCAGCCAGCAGCAATATCAATATATGAATCCGTTTGACTTTTTCTTCGGATTCGGAGATAGAAACGTACAACCCCGTGAGCAAATTGGATTCGGATCGGGAGTTATTATTTCGAAAGACGGATATATAATCACCAACAATCACGTGGTGGAAGGAGCTACCGAAGTAACCGTTTCCCTGAACGACAACAGGGAAATGACAGCCAAAGTTATCGGAACCGATCCGCAAACCGATATTGCACTAATAAAAATCGAAGGCAACGATTTTCCGTATCTTACTTTCGGAAATTCCGATGCTTTGCAAGTGGGTGAGTGGGTGCTTGCTGTAGGTAATCCTTTTAACCTTACTTCCACAGTAACTGCCGGAATTGTAAGTGCTAAAAACAGAGGAAATATTGTAGGTGGAAACTTAGGAATTCAATCATTCATTCAGGTTGATGCAGCTGTAAACCGCGGTAACAGCGGTGGTGCATTGGTAAACACTAAAGGTGAATTGGTGGGAATCAATACGGCTATATTCTCTCAATCGGGCGACTTTAACGGATTAGCTTTTGCAGTTCCTATTTCCATCGCCGGAAAAGTGGCTGCCGATTTAAAACAATACGGTACTGTACAAAGAGCTGTTTTGGGAATTCAAGTGCCGAATATCGAAATGATCAGACGCGAGGATCCTGCTAAAGCAAGCGAGTTATCGCAAATAGTAGGAGTTGTGATAGAAAAATTCGGCGACAGAAGTGCAGCAAAAGCAGCAGGATTGGAAATAGGAGATATAATTAAATCGATAAACAACGTACAAATCAAAAATTTTGCCGGATTACAAGATCAGTTGAGCAGATATCGCCCCGGAGACAAAGTAAAAGTTACGGTTGAAAGAAATGGAAAAGAACAATCATACACCGTTGAGTTGAAAAACGATGCCGGAAATACCGATATCCAAAGAAGTTCTGACAGTATGAATCTGTTAGGGGCTACTTTCAACGATATCCCAAACAACAGAAAACAACAGCTTGGTATTAGTAGTGGAGTTGAAGTGGCCAGTGTAGATAACAGCGGTTTATTCCGAAAAGAAGGTATAAACAAGGGATTCATTATTATGCGGGTAAATAATACTCCTGTAAATAGTGGAAGCGATATTGCCAAAATTGTTTCATCGGTTAACAGTAGCAGCCAAGATAAGGTAATTCTTATCGCCGGTTTTTATCCGAACGGAAGAACTCAATACATCGCCATTGACCTATCTCAAGGAAGAAGATAAAAATCACGTTAATTAAAGTTAATTACTCGGTTTTTTGTAACAAAACCACACTAAAATGTGTTTCTATAGCAAAGGGTTTGGAGGTATCCAAATCCTTCGCTGTTAAAAACAATATTAATATTCTCTTATTGCGAGAAAAGTAGTATCTTTGCACCCCAATATTAAAATGTAAAAGTAGAAAAGACAAAATATAATAAATGAGGCAATTAAAAATAACAAAATCAATCACGAATCGTGAAAGTGCTTCTTTGGATAAATACTTGCAGGAAATAGGCCGTGAAGACCTGATTACCGTGGAAGAAGAAGTGGAATTGGCTCAGGCAATTAAGAAGGGTGACAGAAAGGCTCTTGAGAAATTGACCCGGGCTAATTTGCGGTTTGTTGTATCGGTAGCAAAACAATACCAAAACCAAGGACTTAGTCTTCCTGACTTGATAAATGAAGGGAATCTGGGACTGATTAAAGCTGCTGAGAAATTCGATGAAACCCGTGGTTTCAAATTTATCAGTTATGCTGTGTGGTGGATTCGCCAGTCTATTTTGCAAGCATTGGCGGAACAGTCCAGAATCGTGAGATTACCGCTTAATCAAGTAGGTTCGCTGAATAAGATAAGTAAAGCTTTCCAAAAATTTGAACAGGAGAATGAACGTCGTCCTTCGGCAGAAGAACTGGCGCAGGAACTTGATTTATCGGTTGAAAAAGTTACCGATTCGCTAAAAGTTTCCGGGCGTCATATATCGATGGATGCACCTTTTGTTGAAGGCGAGGATAATAGTTTATTAGATGTTCTTGTAAACGACGATGCACCTATTGCGGATAGAACATTAATTAATGAATCATTACAAAAAGAAATTGATCGAGCTCTTGCAACTCTTACCGAACGCGAAAGCGATATTATTAAAATGTTTTTTGGAATCGGATGTCAGGAAATGACATTGGAGGAGATTGGAGACAAATTTCAACTTACGCGCGAGCGTGTGCGTCAGATTAAAGAAAAAGCTATTAGAAGGCTTCGCCAAGATTCAAGAAGTAAACTATTAAAAAGCTATTTAGGCTAAATTTTACTGCTTTGAATATAAATAATGTGGAAAAATACCCTAAAACAGGCCGTTTTTATCATTTTTTCTTAAAAAAACGATTGTTTTTTGGAAATTAGATTTATCTTTGTATTGATTTCGCTTAAGGACAACTAATTTTTATGAGTTTTAAATCTTATGCGAACATTTTAAAAATACAAAATGTTATAAAAATAAATTATATTTAATTAGTTATAAAACATTGAATTGATTATCGAGTTATTGTAATAAAACAAATTTTAATTAAAATTTAAATTTATGAAAAAGTTTAGTTTACTTTTAATTACTGCTCTTTTTGCATTCGGAATGGGTGCACAAGAAGTACAAAACGTATCCAATGGTACCGTGTACCTGAAGGATAAAGCAGGTGACCATTGGTTTATTGGTTTAGGCGGAGGTACAAATATCTACATCACCAAGGAAGAAAATGATGCTAATGCAAGTATCGGAGACCGTTTGGGATGGATGGGACAATTTGAAGTTGGAAGATGGAATTCTCCTATTTGGGGAGCTCGTTTGGTTTTAGATGGTGGTTTGATTAAACACGTTGCTGATGTTCCTCGCGTTGGAGTTAATAGTGGAAACGATCATAATTGGTTGGGTGGTCATGTCGATTTATTGTGGAATATGTCCAATTCGTTGGCTGGTTACAATCCTGACAGAGTATGGAATTTTATCCCCTATGTTGGTGGAGGCTATATGTATGGAATGATAAATTGGAAAAAACCAGTTGAAGATAACGTAACATTTAAAAGTCAAAATCAATCACTTACTTGGAATGCAGGTATAATCAACAATTTCCAAATTTCAAGAGGTGTTGCAATCTTTTTAGATCTTGGAGCCAGAATTTTCCAAGGTAACTTTGACTGGACTCCCTATCACGATGGCAGCCACAGAGAATGGGACCTTTTACTTACAGGTGTTGCAGGTTTAAAATTCGGTATTGGAAAACAAGAATTCACTCCTGCTGAGTTGATGGACTACAACTTAATTAACGACTTAAACAGCCAAATCAACAGACTTCGCGCTGAAAACGAAGACCTTAGAAAAAGACCGGAATTTTGTCCCGAATGTCCTGAAGTTGTTCCTACGGTTGTTGAAGAAAACGTTTACGTTCCTAACGTAGTATTCTTCCGTATCGATTCTTACAAAATTGATAAAGGCCAACAAGTAAATGTTTACAACACTGCTGAATACTTGAAAGCTAATCCGAATGCTAAAGTTAACATTGTAGCTTACGCAGACAGACAAACTGGTAATCCAGCATACAACATGGCTCTTTCTGAAAAACGTGCAAAAGCCGTTGCTAACGCATTGATTAATGAGTATGAAATCGACAGCAGCCGCGTGTCAGTTGACTGGAAAGGTGATACAGAACAGCCTTACGCAGAAAATGACTGGAACCGAGTAGCTATCTTCTTCGCTGAATAATTCAGAAGTTAAGATTAAATACAAAAAGCATCTCAAATGAGATGCTTTTTTTGTATGTCGGAGGTTATCCGCAAAAGCAATTACAAGAAATTTGTAGGGTACCTCCACACCACAGACTTTCTTTTACTCTTTCACATATACACGTTTCACGCGTGGAGAAACCGAAGTGAGTATCTCGTAAGGAATGGTGTTAATACTTTCGGCAAGTTCAATCACCGATAAATTTTCTCCGAAAATTATAACCGTATCTCCTTCTTTTGCATCGATATCTGTAACATCAACCATACACAAATCCATACAAACATTTCCCACGATGGGCGCAAAATTGCCGTTTATCAGCACTTTTCCCTTTCTGTTCCCGAATTTTCGATCTAATCCATCGGCGTAGCCAATTCGAATGGTAGCAATTTTTGCATCTCGGTTTAAAGCCTCTTTTCTTCCGTAACCTACGGTTTCGTGATTCGATATCTCTTTTATCTGTAGTATGGTCGTTTTTAGCGTAAAAACGTTTTTCAACCCGTTTAATCCACTGGCGCTTACGCCGTACAAGCCGATACCCAACCGAACCATATTGCATTGAACATCAGGAAATCTTTCTATTCCGGCAGAGTTAAGGATATGTTTCCAGACAGGATATTCTATTTTTTTCTCAATTTCAGTGTGGGCAGCATTTAAAGCATCTATTTGTTTCTGTGTAAAATTATCGAATATCCAACTTTCGCTGGCGGCAAGGTGCGAAAAAACCGATTTCACTTTCAATCCTTTTTGCGATTTTAATTTTTCAATAAGTTCAGGCAGTTGGTCGGGAAGAAAACCCAATCGATGCATTCCGGTATCGATTTTCACATGAATGGGATAATTGGTGATGCCGCGCCGTTCAGCTTCGCGTATAAAAGCTTCTAATATT
>MVZJ01000035.1 GCA_002069095.1 Bacteroidetes bacterium ADurb.BinA174
AACTCTTAGCCTTACCGAAGAACACACAATAGAGAGAGAATACCGTTCATTAAAACTCATTGATGATAATTTCGACAAGTATGTAGTAAGTGTGGACGATTACAAAATACCCACCAATGAAGGGATTGAACATATATCTGCGTGGAAGTTAGAAGATTTTCTGAATAGCCGTTAAAAGGCATATTTGTCTTGTTATAAGGTGTTTTGTCCGAAATAAGAAGTAGTGTCCCGAAAAGTGTGTAATTTCTATCTTTCTTTGTTGCAAATTTATTCATAATTATTGAATTTGAATGCTCTAATGCTACTAGTACTATAAAAAAAGAAAAGTGTCATAACTCACTGTAATTACAACACTTAACAACTAATCCTTTGTCTTTTTTATGCTATTTTCAGAGCACTTTAAACAAAAAAAAGCGACTTTTTAAGTCGCTTTTGCGGTATGGACGGGACTCGAACCCGCGACCCCCTGCGTGACAGGCAGGTATTCTAACCAACTGAACTACCACACCAATTTTGCCATCAATTTCCGATAGCGAGTGCAAAGATACGCATAATTTTAGAATTGCAAAATATTTATACGACTTTTTTCGTTTCCGGTTAGATTTTGCACTCGCTATCGGAAATTGATTACCGGATGCCTGCCTCAGTTTCCGGTTTTAACCACTGATCGAACCAGCGGAAGAACTCACGCTGAAACAAAACCCCGTTTTGAGGTCTAAAAATCCAGTGGTTTTCATCGGGGAAAATAAGCATACGCGATGGTATATCGTTAAGTTGGGCAGCATTAAACGCCATCATTCCTTGCGATGCCAAAATGCGATAATCCAATTCGCCATGCGTAATCATAATGGGCGTATCCCACATTTCTACAAAACGATGTGGCGAAGTAGCATATGTTTTTTGCGCTACGGTATTCGATTTATCCCAATACGGTCCACCCATATCCCAATTGGCAAACCACATTTCTTCTGTTTCGAGATATTGCGCTTCTAAGTTAAAAATTCCGGCATGTGATAAAAATGCCTTAAATCTTTTATTGTGATTTCCGGCAAGCCAATAAACGGAAAAACCGCCATAACTTGCTCCTGTGCAACCCAATCGGGTTTCGTCAATAAAAGGTTCCTTTGCCAAAGCATCAATTGCCGACAGATAATCTTTCATATTTTGTCCGCCGTAATCGCCGCTAATTTGTTCGTTCCATTCCTGTCCGAAACCCGGCACGCCACGCCGATTGGGCGCTACCACAATATATCCGTTAGCAGCCATCATTTGCAGATTCCACCGGTAAGACCAGAACTGACTCACCGTACTTTGCGGCCCACCCTGACAATACAACAACGCAGGATACGTTTTTGTAGAATCGAAATTGGGTGGATAAACTACCCATGTTAGCATTTGTTTTCCGTCGGTCGTTTCAATCCAGCGTTCTTCCGTTTCGCCCATTGTCAATTGCTCGAGAATATGTTTGTTTTCGAAAGAAATTTCGGTAGCCTGTCCACTGAAAATATCAACGGAATAAATTTCGTCGGGTTGCGACATGGAATGACGTTTGGCGAAAAGTTTTCCGTTTCCGAGTGCAACCGATGCGTAATCGTGCTTACCTTTGGTTATTACCGATATTTGTTTCGAACCGATATCGGCTGAGAACAACTGTGTTTTAGCTTCCACGCAGGCCACCAGATAAATGGTTTTATTATCGGTATTCCATGTAAAAGCATCGGTATTATAGTCAAAATTCTCAGTAACGTATGTCTTATTTCCGCTTGCCAAATCCATAACAAACAGCCGGTTTTTATCCGATTCGTAACCGTCGCGCTCCATGCTTTGCCAGGCGAGTTTTGAACCGTCGGGCGAAAACTGCGGATTCACATCATACCCCATCATTCCTTCAGTCATGTTTGTTGTTTTTCCGCTTTCCACGTCGTAAAAATAAATGTCGGAATTAGTAGAAACAGCATAATCTTTTCCTGTTTTTTTACGGGAAGTATATGCGATGGTTTTCCCATCGGGACTCCATGCCAGTTGCTCAATTCCGCCAAAAGGGAACATAGGCGCTTCATAAGGTTCATCCTGAAGCAAATCGACGATGTTCGACAATTTATCGTTGCTGAAATCGGCCATAAACGTATGCGGAATTTCTTCTACCCAAGTGTCCCAATGCTTGTACATGAGGTTATCCACAATTCTACCCGAAGCTTCCGGCAAATCGGGATACTTGTCCTTTGTAGTCTCTCCAGCTTTCACGTTTTTGATAAATAAGACTTTTTTATTATCTGGCGAAAAAACGAAACCGTTGATGCCCTCTGCCACATCGGTTATCTTTTTCATCCCACTTCCATCGGGATTCATTGTCCATATCTGCGATGTGCCGCTTTCGTTGCTCAAAAACGCAATTTTCTTTCCTCCCGAAATCCATTGCGGATTACTCTCTCTGGCATTGGTAACCGTCAATTGCTTTTTATTGCTTCCGTCGGTATTCATCACGAAAAGCTCGGGATTAGTTTTGTTCTGCTTAATATCGACGTAAGTAACCTGATATAAGATTTTTGACTTATCGGGCGATATTTCCACGCTTCCGATACGTCCGAAACTATGCAGAATTTCGGGAGTCATTATCCCGTTCTCCGCTTTCACATTCGATTTTCCGATAGCTTCTCCTAAATTTTTCGAATTACTGTTCGATTTCTGTTCGGTGTTACAAGAAAGCAACAATCCAGCCATTGTCATTACCATAAAAAACGATTTGATCTTCATAAAACATTAATTAATTATTGATTTAGGTTTATTAGTCTAAAATTTTTTCGACAATTCTGCCGTCCATCATATGAATGGTGCGGTCTGTAATTGACGCTAATTGTTCGTCGTGCGTTACGATGATAAAAGTTTGATTCAGCTTGTCGCGAAGTTCAAAAAACAACGAATGAAGTTCGGCTTTGTTATCGGTATCAAGGCTTCCCGAAGGCTCATCGGCAAAAACCACTACAGGGTCGTTTATAAGCGCACGGGCAACCGCAACACGCTGTTTCTCCCCTCCCGATAATTCTGCAGGTTTGTGTTCCATTCGTTCACCCAATCCCATCATTTTCAAGAGTCCTTTTGCTTTTTTTTCCGCAGTGTTATGCTTTGCATTTCCAATGAGCGCCGGTATCATCACATTTTCCAGCGCAGTAAATTCAGGCAGAAGCTGATGAAACTGAAAAACAAATCCGATGTTTTTGTTGCGAAAATCGGCAAGTTTCTTTTCACTGAGTTTACTTAAATCGTTATTTTCAATCAGTACTCTCCCCAAATTTGCTTTTTCAAGTGTTCCCATAATCATCAGCAGCGTGGTTTTTCCCGCCCCGCTGGGACCGACAATCGAAACGATTTCTCCCTTGTTGACTTCCAAATCAATTCCTTTTAACACTTGAAGTTCACCAAAACTCTTATGTATGTTTTCGACTCTTATCATAGATTTTTCCGAAAAAATTTACAATGTGCGAAGTTAAGAAAAAAGAAGAACTTTACCCGCATTATTCATCAACACATTTTTCTTTTCAGGTTATATTTTTTCAGATTGCATCTAAATCTAATCCGTATTATTCACGGTTTTAGCTTTATACAGATACAAGGCATCTAACCTCAACATGGTATAGTGGACTATTTCAAGAGATTAGTAACACAGCAGATGCTTGAAGATAAAAGCGACCAATCAACAGCAATAAAAAAGAATAAATTTGATTTTTATGCCTCGTTTATTTCCAAAAAATATTATTTTTGTAGATGCAGTAAAATTGACCGTCGTGGCAATATTTGGACGAAATTTTCAGTATCATTTGGGTTATGCGCTAAGTGGTGGTGGTGCAAAAGGTTTTGCTCATTTAGGCGCTTTCAAGGTATTTGAAAGTTATGGGCTGAAACCCGATATAATTGCAGGAACCAGCGCCGGTGCGTTAGCGGGAGTTTTTTATGCTGATGGTTTTACTCCCGATGAGATAGGCGAACTTTTTAAAAAAAGTGAGCTTCGGAAATTTATCGAGTTTTCCATTCCGAAATCGGGTTTTTTCAAAAGTACGGGTGTAGCCAAGTTTTTGAAAGATAATCTTAGGTCTTCCACTTTCGAAGAATTGAAAATCCCGTTTAAGGTTGTTGCAACGGACTGGAAAAATGCCAAAACCGTTATTTTCTCGGAGGGCAGGTCGCTCGTGGATGCGGTGGTGGCTTCCTGTTCCGTTCCACTTGTTTTCAATCCCATTTACATTGATGGTATTCCTTACGTTGACGGTGGGTTAATGAAGAACTTCCCCGTATCCGTAATCAGGGAAGAATGCAAATACGTTATGGGTGTGAACGTTTCGTTAATTACGCCGTTGGCCGAAAAAAATAATTTAAGAAATAGCGCCGAACGCATTTTTAAACTGATGTCGGGCTCCAATACATTAATAGATAGAAGCTTATGCGACATTCTTGTGGAAGCCACTGAAGCGCAACGGTATTTTATGTTCGACTTGAACAATATCGATGAAATAAGGGAAATAGGTTATGAATGCGCTGTTGCAGCGCTTGGAGAAGAGAAATCGTTAGACATTATCAGAAGATGTCATCGATATTATCAATTGGAAGAAAAAGTAAAACAGCGAATAAACAAATTAAAAAGAGTAGCTTTATGAAACCACATAAAATATTTATTTATCAGGTATTACCGCGTTTGCTCGGTAACACGCAGGCAAATAACATTCAAAACGGAACCATAGAAGAAAACGGATGCGGAAAGTTCAACGATATTACCGATAAGTTTCTCAATCAATTAAAGAAAAACGGCTATTCGCACATTTGGCTTATCGGGGTGCTGGCTCATGCATCTACAACCGATTACACCAAATACGGCATTCCTAAAGAATATCCCGAGATTATCAAAGGTAATGCCGGATCCCCGTATGCCGTGCGCGATGTTTACGACGTTGACCCCGATTTGGCGGTGAATGTAAACGACCGAATGAATGAATTTGAAGCCCTGATTAAGCGTATTCACAATGCCGGAATGCAGGTGATTATAGATTACGTGCCTAATCATTTGGCACGGAACTACAAGTCGTTAAACCGCCCGAAAGGTATTAAAGAATTTGGCAGTAACGATGATACATCAGTTGCTTTTTCACCTAATAACAACTTTTACTACTTGCCCGGTGAAGAATTGGAGATACAATTTCCGGTACGGAAAATTGCTGATGTTACTTACAAGGAATCGCCGGCAAAAGTTACCGGAAACGATTGTTTTACCAACAAACCCACACAATACGATTGGTACGAAACGATTAAACTGAACTACGGCATCGATATGCAGAACGGAAATGTGAAGTATTTCTCCGAAATTCCCGATACGTGGAAAAAAATGAAAGACGTGTTGATGTTTTGGGCTAAGAAAAATGTTGACGGTTTTCGGGTGGATATGGCTGAAATGATTCCTTTGGAGTTTTGGCAGTGGATAATCCCGCAGGTGAAAAAGAAATTTCCTGATATTATTTTTCTGGCAGAGATATATAATCCCGACGCTTACCGCTCGTTTCTTGCAAACGACAATTTTGATTACTTGTACGATAAAGTAGGTTTGTACGACGTGTTGCGCGATGTGGCATGCGGATATCGTCCGTCGTCGGACATTACTTTTACGTTAAACAACGTGGGCGACATTCAGCACAAAATGCTCAACTTCATCGAAAACCACGATGAACAGCGCATTGCATCGGATTATTTTTTGAAAAGCGGTAAAAACGGAGAGGCTGCCATGATTGTTACCGCTTGCCTCAACGTAAATCCGGTAATGATTTATTTCGGTCAGGAACTGGGAGAGCCGGGAATGGATGAAGAAGGTTTCAGCGGTAAAAACGGACGAACTACCATTTTCGATTACTGGTCGGTTGATACCATCAGGCGGTGGAATAACAACGGGAAATGGAACGATGCTTTATTGACGAAAGAAGAAAGTGATTTGCAAAAATTTTATGCTAAACTGCTTACTTTGTGTAACAAGGAGAAAGCATTGAATCGGGGGCTTTTTTACGATCTGATGCCTGCGAATTACGAAAACCATGAATTTGATTCTACCAAGCAGTTCGCATTTTTGCGAGGCGTTGAAAACGAATTAGTTCTGGCAGTTGTAAATTTTGATAACAATGATGCTGATGTGGTGATTAATATTCCTGATCACGCATTTCATTTCTTTGAAATGCCTCAAAACAAGAGTTTTAAAGCATTTCCGTTGTTATCGAACAGCAAGTCAAAAATCACTTTTTCGGGAAATAATCCTATTCGGGTGACTGTTTTGGCAAATTCAGGCGAACTGTATAAAATTTCTACTTTATAGAGGTTTGTTAGAATTTAGTTTGTACTTTTGTTTATTGAAAATCTATTAGAAAGAGAGAATCAAACCAATAATTTACTAATTAAATCATAATCAATAAATCATGCAAGAAAAACCGTTTAAGATCTTTTCGGGGACAAAATCGCGTTATTTTGCCGAAAAGGTTTGCAATAGTTTAGGATGTCCGTTAGGAAATATGATTATCGAACATTTTGCCGACGGAGAGTTTTCTGTTTCATACGAAGAATCCATTCGAGGAAGACAAGTTTTCCTTATCCAGTCCACTTTTCCCAATTCCGATAATTTGATGGAACTGCTGTTGATGATCGATGCCGCGAAGCGAGCGTCAGCGAAATCCATTATCGCTGTCATTCCTTATTTCGGATGGGCGCGTCAGGACAGGAAAGACAAGCCGCGCGTGAGTATCGGGGCAAAATTGATTGCCGATATGCTCAGTACGGCAGGTATCAGTCGGTTGATTACCATGGATCTACATGCCGACCAGATTCAGGGTTTTTTCGATGTTCCCGTTGACCACTTGTATGCATCGGGCGTTTTCGTGGATTATATGAAAACGTTCAATCAGGACAATTTGGTTATTGCCACGCCCGATGTGGGTGGAACCAAGCGCGCTAGCGCTTATGCCAAGTTCTTGGGTTGTCCAATGGTTATATGCTATAAAATAAGGAAAAAGGCCAACGAGATTTCCGATATGCAGATTATCGGGGATGTTGCCGGTATGGATGTGTTACTTATTGACGACATTGTAGATACCGCCGGAACTATGACAAAGGCAGCAGACCTGATGATAAAAAACGGAGCGAATTCCGTAAGAGCTATCGCCAGCCACGCCGTAATGTCTGACCCTGCCAGTAAGCGCGTTGATGAATCGTCTCTCACCGAAATTATATTTACCGATAGTATTCCCTATACAAAATCGTGCACTAAAGTAAAGGTTTTATCCGTTGCCGATATGTTTGCCAACGCCATTTTGAGGGTTTGTAACAACGAGTCGATAAGTTCGTTGTATGTTGTGTAAAATATTTTGTAGCACGTAACTCCCCCTTTAAGGAAAGGAGAATTATGCGAAGTGGAGAAGGATTATGAAAAAATAATATGCTTGGAATAAACTAATCAAATTCTAAATTAGTGAAGAAAATACTTGTTTTCTGTTTTGCGTTACTGGGTTTTACTGCTACAAATGCCCAAAAACTAAACTTCAATAAAGACGGTTTATTTAAAATCGCACAGTTTACCGATGTACATTACGTACACGGAAATTCAAAATCGGATACGGCGTTAATGGCCATTCAAAGGGTGTTGGATACCGAAAAACCCGATATGGTGATCTTTACCGGCGATATCGTTACGGGAAGACCGGCAAAAACAGGATGGGATGCAATTACAAAACTGGTCATCGACAGAAAAATACCATTTGCCGTTACGTTAGGAAATCACGATGACGAAAACGGTACAACCCGCCTTGAACTCGAAAAAATTATCACAAGTTATCAATATAATTGTAATTATCCCACCGGCGGGGAGTTGAGTGGCGTAATGAATAACGTCATTCCCATTTATGGAAGCGAAAAAGATATGCAGGTGAAATCGTTGATTTATTGTTTCGATTCGGGAGCCTATTCAACCATTAACGATGTCCCGGGCTACGGCTGGATAACCACCGATATTATAGACTGGTACAAAAAACAAAGTCTTCACTTTACCAAACAAAATAATTTTCAGCCGCTACCGGCTTTGGCGTATTTCCACATTCCGCTTCCGGAATATCGGTTGGCGTTTAATGACGAAAGTAACAAAAGAATAGGAGTGCGCAAAGAAGATGAATGTCCGTCGGATTTGAATTCGGGAATGTTTATTGCCATGAAGGAAATGAAAGATGTGATGGGTACTTTCGTTGGTCATGACCACGTAAACGATTATATTGTTGATTATTACGGAATTGCATTGGCATACGGACAATTTACAGGATGGCGAACTACTTACATTTCGGAAATGAACGGTTCGAGAATTGTGTTGCTAAAGGAAGGAAAGTACGAGTTTGATACATGGATTCGCTTACTCGACGGAAGTGTGAAGCACAAAGTAGCCTTTCCTACCGATTTGGCGAAAGAAAAGAAAAAGTAAATGATTATTCCCCATTTTTAATTGAGAAATGTTGGAATTACCAGTATTGCAGTATTGTTGAAAAAGTGGGCAATTTAAGCCGGGTGTGTCTTCGTTGCCAAAGAAACCGGAATGTTGAAAACCTTTATGCCAAATTGGTGGAAACCAACAAATCGAAAAGATTGGTTCGTCGCTAACTCTCGGCTGAACAAGTGGCTAAAATAATTGAAGACGCCAAAGGTTTGGAGCCGATGATGACTTACTATAGTTTGAAGAAAAAAGATATTATGTGAATGCGGCGCACAATGTGAATTTGTGCGCCGTATTTTTTATAGTTTTACTCTAAGAAAAACATGTCCGTATGCATTTCTTCGGTCGTATTCTACAACTACCTCATTTTCACTGTTTAATATTGCAAATTTCCCCAGTCGTGTAGCTGAAACGCCACTTTTTATACCAATGTCGAAATGTTTGTTAAACGTATAATATAAACCAACTTGCAAGGCAACATCAAGTTTATTTTTATTATATTGTTTCAATACATCTGTTGATTGTTTTTCAATTACCTCCTTTGCGTCGAGAAGATAAGACAGTTCCGGGCCCAAAGTCAGCGTTATATTTTCGGAGAAAAAAACTTCGGCTAAAATGGGTATCTGAAAATAGTTCAAGCGTGTTTGTAGTTTTTCAATGTTATTGTTAATATCAACTTTTTTTGCAAATCCTTTTCTAATAAAGCCAGGTTCAATAGCAACTCCCCAGTCTTCGTTTATTGCATAACCTGCATAAATATTGAATCCGTAGGAAAAAACAGGATGGATTTTTGAAATTCCCAAATAAACTGTTTCAATTTCCGAAAATTCTTTTTCACGATTGGTTGTGGCAGCTGTCGCCATTCCTCCACTTCCTTGAATTCCAAAACGTAATTTTTGAGCATATAAATTTGTGAATAAACAAAAACTGATAATTGTAAATAATGCAAGTTTTTTCATATATTATTTTGTTGTTAAGTTACTATAATTCATTTTTGAAATTATCTTCCGTAAAACGGTATATACTCTTTTTTCAATCGTTTAGCAAGTACGTTGCTTTTCTGTACTTTTTTATCGAGTTTTTCAAGCGATTTCATTTTGTCTTTTCCGGGGTCAAAATCATCGGTAAGCAGGATGATGGATATAGTTTCTTCATCTTCATTCTTAACTTTGAAAGCAACCGTTTGGTTTTCGATAACGTTATTTTCTGCGAGTCTCACTAAAAAATCTTTTCCCTGAACAACATCGAAAATAATATCGTCGTAACCCAAATTGGTTACTTTTATTTTTCGGATTTTCTGATCTTTGATATGTTGTGATTTACCCTTGTCATTAGTTATATTTCCCTTTATGACTTTATTAGATGCTGAAAGAAATTCCGTTAAAGCTCCCTGAATAGGATAATTATCCAAGCTAACAACTTTTACTACTATTGTGTCTTTTTTGGAACCATTGATTGGTTCAAATGTAGATTTTTCACCCGAATATTCGGAAGTATTTACCAGCAAATAATCATCGAAATATTCGTATCCTCCTTCGCCAACCATTCGTGTAAACAACGCTCCAAAGCCGCTTACATTAAATATTACTTTTCCGTTGGAAAAAGTCAATGAATCGGTTTTGTCCTTGTAATTACCATCAAAGTCCTGAGAACAAAGGACAAACGATACGGAAAGAAAAATAAGAATTGCAAAATACTTTTTCATATTGTCAGACTGAATCATTAATTTGTGTTGATGATACAAAAATAACATTTTTTATAAATGGAAAGTGTTAAATATTTGGTTAATTAATGTCTATTCTGTCAATTTCGGATTAAATGTAGTGCACTTGGGAGCAAATAAAAGAGGAGTATAATCTGAAAACACAGGATGAGGTATTTAAAATCATACCTTTATAAAAAAACAAAACCAAAATTGGGACAATCCGAAAAGTTGTGGAACTAAACTAATAAATTTGATTATTTGAAAAGTCTCGTAACGCCACAAACCTGTCCGCTGGCAGGCGGGATAGCAACTAAAATAGGCTTTCAGCCTGCTTAGGTGGTGGACAGCCACACATAAAACAAGGGCAGCCCAATTAAAGCTACCCTTATTTAAATGTATCAAAAGGTCAAAATCCCCTTAGGGATATTAATATTAATCCTCCTTCTCTTCTGCTTCGTATTCTTTCAAGAGTTTATCCTGAACATCGGACGGAACGAGTTCGTATTCCGAGAACTTCATTGTGAATGAGGCGCGACCTCCGGTAAGCGAACTCAACGAAGTTGAATAGCTCGACATTTCTTTCAACGGAACGCGTGCTTTCAGTTTTTCGAATCCTTTTTCACTTTCCATACCCATAATCATGGCACGACGTCCTTGCAAGTCGCTCATTACATCGCCCATATAGTCACTGGGAACAGAAACAATCACATCGTAAATCGGTTCTAAGATCTTGGGACCGGCATTTTTAAACGCGGCGCTGAAAGCATTACGTCCGGCAAGCATAAACGAAATTTCATTGGAGTCAACCGGGTGCATTTTTCCGTCGTAAACGATAACGCGAACATCGCGTGCATACGAACCGGTTAGCGGGCCTTGCTCCATGCGTCCCATAATTCCTTTCAAGATAGCAGGAAGGAAACGTGCATCGATGGAACCGCCCACGATACTGTTCACGAAAACCAGTTTGCCACCCCAATCTAAAGCGATTTCCTGCACATCGCGAGCCTGAATCTTGAATTCCTGGCCATTGAAACGATATATTTCCGGCATCGGCATCCCTTCGGTATAGGGCTCAACGATGAGGTGAACCTCGCCGAATTGACCGGCGCCACCCGATTGTTTCTTGTGACGGTAATCGGCACGAGATTGTTTGGTAATGGTTTCGCGATACGGAATTTTTGGTTCCAAGAAATCAATTTCTATTTTATCGATGTTTTCGAGTATCCATCTCATGGTTTTTAGATGAAATTCTCCTTGTCCGGAAACAATGGTTTGTTTCAATTCTTTTGAAACTTCAATAACCAACGATGGATCTTCTTCACGCATACGCATCAATACTTCGCTTAATTTTTCGGAATTGGCTTCCGATTTGGCTTTTACTGCTCTGCGATAACGTGGCTCGGGGAACTGAATAAAGTTAAACTGATTATTGGTGCCTTTTGCGTTCAGCGTATTTCCTGTGCGGACATCTTTCAGCTTAACGGCAGCGGCAATACTTCCGGCTTCCAATTCTTCCACTTTGTTACGCATTTGTCCTGCAACCAGATACATCTGTGCAATACGTTCTCTCGAACTTCTGTTGGCATTGTTCAAATCATCGCCTTCTTTCACTTTTCCACTCATTACCTTAAAGTAAGAAACTTCGCCGATGTGCGGTTCAACCGTTGTTTTGAAGAAAAACAGGCTGGTTGGAGCGCTCGAATCGGGTTCGATAACATCTCCGTCGGTATTTTGCGGAGCAGGAACCTGATTGGGTGAGGGAGCTGCCAGACAAAGGAAATTCATAAGCCGGTGAACTGCGATATTTTTTTCTGCCGATACACAGAAAACCGGATACACGCTGCGGCTAATCATTCCTTTTTGAATACCGTCGAGCATTTCTTCTTCGGTCAATGAACCTTGGTCGAAATATTTTTCCATTAGGGTTTCGTCGTTTTCGGCTGCTGCCTCAAGTAACACATGGTAGTATTCGTCGGCTTTATCTTTTTCGTTGGCAGGAATATCCAACACATCGGGAGCAGTTGCTCCGGGTTTCCACTTATACATTTTTTGTTTCAAAACGTCAATTATCCCGTCAAATGCAAGTCCGCTTCCCATTGGATATTGTATAGGCATAATCTTGTTTCCGTAAAACTCTTTCAGGTTGGTAATGGTGTTTTCGAAATCGGCTTTTTCGTGGTCAATGCGGTTCAAAACGAACATAAGCGGTTTATGAAGTGTTTCTATCTGACGGTATTGGTTGATGGTTCCCACTTCTACTCCGCTAGTAGCATTGATAAGCATCATAGCCATATCGGTTACCCCAAGCGCCGACGAAATATTTCCTGAAAAATCGTCCGATCCCGGGCAATCGATAAACGTCATCAGTTTGTTTTTCCACTCATATGAAAATACGGTTGAGAATACCGAATATCCATACTCTTTTTCAACTGGAAAATAATCGTTCACGGTATTTCTGCCTTCTACCGTTCCACGTCGTTTTATAAGACCACACTCGAAAAGCATAGCTTCAGCGAGAGTGGTCTTACCTGATCCTGAATTGCCAACAATAGCAATATTCTTGATTTCGTTTGTTTTGTAAACTTTCATGATTGATAAAATTTATATATTTAAATTGTAAGTCTCTATAATAAAACGACTTTGCTTCTTTTTAAAGATACAAAGCCGTACTACAAAAATAGCGACGCAAGTTAGTCATTTTTAACGACATGTTTCTCACTAAAAATATGTTTTATAACATATATTTGACCTGTTTTGCTAAATTATCAACTAAAATAAACGACAAAACAAGTGAGTTTCTCAAACAATTTTCCTATTGATTTGTTTTTTATAGGATATTTTCAATAACCGAATACAGAAACAGACAACAATGAAACCATTTTTCAACCAAACTATCGAAGAAGCGTTGAAACAGTTCAAGGTATCTTCCGAAAAAGGACTTTCATCTGCCGAAGCGAAAAAGAAACTCGAGGAAGTAGGCCCTAATCAATTAATATCCAAAAAACAAAAATCCATCGCCGTGATGTTTTTTGAGCAATTCAAAAGCAGCATGGTAGTTATATTACTTATTGCCGCTGCCGTTTCGGCGTTTATCGGTATAAGTGAAGGCGAAGGTATTACAGAATCTGTTATAATTCTTGCTATCCTTTTAGTAAATGCCATCATTGGTGTGTGGCAGGAAAGTAAGGCTCAATCATCGCTCGAAGCGCTCAACCGCATGAGTGCGCCACATTCGAAAGTGCTTCGCGATGGTGAAGTAACCGAAATAGTTTCCACACAAATTGTTCCCGGCGATATTGTGGTGCTCGATACCGGCGATATCATTCCTGCCGACATGCGTCTTATCGAAGCTGTGAACCTGAAAATTCAGGAATCGGCTCTTACGGGTGAATCAGTTCCGGTAGAAAAAAATGCTGCAATTATCGAGAAAACAGAGGTGCCGTTAGGCGACAGGGATAATATGGCTTTTTCTACCAGCGTCATAACTTACGGACGCGGAAAAGGTGTAATTGTTGGTACGGGAATGAATACCGAAGTTGGAAAAATAGCCAGTATGCTACAAAGCGCTCAGGAAACGGAAACTCCGATGGGAAAACGATTGGAACAACTCGGTAAGATTCTGGGGTACGTTGCATTGGGAATTTGTTTGCTGATTTTTGGAGTGGGAATGCTTTACGGAAACGATTGGCTTGAAATGTTTATGATGGCTGTAAGTTTGGCTGTTGCTGCTATTCCCGAAGGATTGCAAATTGTATCGACCATCGTGCTGGCTATTGGCGTGCAGCGATTAGTGAAACTCAATGCCATTGTACGCACGTTACCATCGGTGGAAACGTTGGGAAGCACTACTGTTATTTGTTCCGATAAAACAGGAACGCTGACGCAAAATAAAATGACCGTGACGGAAGGAATGGTAAGCGGAAATCGTATCGATTTCAGAAATCCGCCTATTCCCGATGAATTAAACGACGATGAAAAAACGTTACTCAATTCATCGCTTCTTTGTACCGATGCCCACCTGAAAATATTGCCCGACGGCACTCACGAAAATGCGGGCGATCCTACGGAAACAGCTATCGTGGATATTGCTCTTGACTTTAATTTGAATAAAAACGAAGAAGAACAAAAATATCCACGCTTGTCGGAAGTGCCTTTCGATTCGGAGCGTAAGCGAATGGCTACCGTTAATCAGATGCCCGAAGGAAAATTGCGTGTAAACGTAAAAGGCGGACTTGATGAAATGCTTGCCGTTACCACGCATATTCTGATGTATGGCAAAATTCGCGCTATCACGGAAGAAGATATTATAACCATTAAAAACGAAAATAACCGTATGGCCAAATCCGCACTAAGGGTTCTCGCAATAGCGTATAAGGATATTGACCAACTTCCTGCCAGCGTAAATGCTGAAACCATTGAAAAAGAGTTGGTTTTTGCAGGGATGCTGGGCATGATCGATCCGGCACGTCCCGAAGTGGTGGAAGCGGTGAAGAAATGTAAAACTGCGGGAATCCGTCCGGTAATGATAACGGGCGATCACAAGGTTACGGCCGTTGCCATTGCCGACAAAATCGGAATTTACACCGAAGGCGACAAAGCGGTTACGGGGACCGTTTTACAGGAAATTTCAGACGAGGAACTTTATCGCGATGTGAGTAAATATTCGGTTTACGCACGCGTGGCGCCCGAGCACAAAGTTCGGATAGTAAAAGCGTGGCAATCGCATGGCGATATAGTTGCCATGACGGGCGACGGCGTGAACGATGCACCGGCGCTTAAACAGGCCGATATCGGCGTTTCTATGGGAATTGTAGGAACCGAAGTTGCCAAAGATGCATCGGATGTGGTTCTTACCGATGATAATTTTGCCACTATCGTTGGAGCGGTGGAAGAAGGCCGCCGTATTTATGATAATATTCTCAAAGCCATTCAATTTCTGCTTTCGGCAAATGTGGGTGAAGTGCTGCTGATTTTTATCGCCTCAATTTTCAATCTCGGGAACCCACTTACACCTATTATGATTCTCTGGATTAATCTGGTTACGGATAGTTTGCCCGCGCTTGCGTTGAGTATGGATCCGGCAGAAAAAGACATTATGACCCGCCGTCCGCGCAACCCGAAACAGGGATTTTTCACCAAAGGAATGACCTGGCGAATTTTCTATCAGGGATTGACTATCGGATTGATTTCGTTAGCGGCCTATTTGGTAGGATATCATGATGGTGGACAGCAATTGGGACAAACCATGGCGTTTGCCGTATTGGCATTCTCACAACTCATTCACGTACGTAACCTGCACTCCAATAAACGTTCTTCGTTTCGCACAAGCCTATTGAGCAATAAAATGCTGGTTCTTGCCATTTTGGCATCAATAGCGCTGATGCTAATCGTATTGTTTGTTCTACCTATTCGCGATGTCTTTAAACTCACCGTTATGGATAGAACGCACTGGTTGTATGTTGTCGGATTGTCGTTTGTGCCCATTGTTGTGGTTGAAATTGTTAAGTTGTTTAGAATAAACCATACTAAGGACGAATATTGAACAGATTAAAATTTTAGACAAAAAATAATTGAGCTATTAATGAAAAGTCCTGAAAGGACTGAACTATAATAATCCCGTACAAAGTGCGGGATAAGTTCTCTCCATACAATCTTAGTCCTGAAATGGGCTAAACTTTTTTGAATCGATTTTCATTATCGCTATACGAACTATACGCATCACCCTCCCCCATTATCCATCATCAGACATACAACACCTTTT
>MVZJ01000036.1 GCA_002069095.1 Bacteroidetes bacterium ADurb.BinA174
TAGAAAATATAGTTTACCAGAAAGGAAATAGCGATACAAGTGTTACATAGAAAACTTGTTTTACACATAGTAGCAAAGCTACTATGACTATTGTGTAGCTATTTTACTTCTTTGAATGAAAAAACTATGTGTCTATGTGGTTATTAATTGAGTAAGGTATTCATACGGATATTCATAATAAATAAATAGAACGAGAGAAAATGTATTGAAAAACTTTTTACTTGTCCCATATGAGTAACATTTTACGTATTTTCGAAACGAAAACCGTAAAATTCTGTACCTTTGAGCCAAAATCGTAATTAAACAAACCTAAGATGAGAAACTCATTCATTTTTATCATTTTTCTGTTCGTGTTCATCTTATTAAATGGATGCGTACAAAAAACCAAACAACCGATTGACGAGCATTCCCTGCCCCGCAGCACTCCCGAAGCTGAAGGCTTGTCATCTGGAGCAATCGTAAAATTTATCGATGCGGTTGAGAGTGTTCAAGATAGCAATATCGAAGTACACAGTTTCATGATCGTGCGCCACGGAAAAGTATTAGCCGAAGGCTGGTGGAAACCCTACCGACACGACTTGAAACACACGATGTATTCCGTATCCAAAAGTTTCACCTCTACCGCAATCGGGTTGGCAGTTGCCGAAGGTAAACTGAAACTGACCGATAAAGTTGTTTCATTTTTCCCTGAATCGTTACCCGATACCGTTTCTCCTTACCTCGCGCAATTAGATATAGATGATTTGTTGAAAATGTCCATCGGACAGCCACAGGAACCTCAAAACATGCGTTTTAACGATGATTGGGTTAAAACTTTCTTAGCCACTCCCATTCAATACGAACCCGGAACGGTTTTCCTCTATAATTCAGCTGGTTCGTTCATGTTGTCAGCCATCCTGCAAAAAGCCACCGGCGAAAAACTCATCGATTACCTTACTCCTCGGTTGTTTGAACCGCTCGGTATAAAAGACGCCGATTGGGAAGTTAATCCGCAGGGAATAAACGTCGGCGGATGGGGGCTTCGCATAAAAACGGAAGACATGGCAAAACTGGGGCTGCTCTATTTGCAAAAAGGCAAATGGGGAGATCAACAAATTTTAACGGAGGAATGGGTGAACGCAGCTACGTCGGAACAGATAAAAACTGTTGCGGGTGAAGAAGATCCCAACAACGACTGGGCACAAGGATACGGATATCAGTTTTGGCAAACACGACACAACACTTTTCGCGGCGATGGGGCTTTCGGGCAATATATCATCGTTCTTCCTGAAAAAGATGCCGTTATCATCCTGACTGCCAACGTACAGGACATGCAAAAAGAGATTAATCTGGTATGGGAGCATCTTCTCCCCGCTTTTCAGGAATCTGCGTTGCCCAAAAATCAGGAAGCATTAAATAAATTGAAATCCCGTTTATCGGTTTTGCGTTTACCCACTTATGCCACAAAAACCACCTCTCCACTTCAGGAAACTATTTCCGGAAAAGCAATTCTTTTTGAAGAAAACCCCCGAAAAATATCGGAATTATCATTGAATTTCGAAGGGGACATTTGTAAAATGACGATAAAACAAGATTCGACAACCTACGATTTTCAGTTCAGCCCGACATCGTGGATGGAAAGTGAAACCCTGCGCCACGGACCATCGCTCACAGGCAGTTCAAAAGCAAGCTTGACCGGATTGCCGCCGTTTAAGGTTGCCGGAAATTACGCTTGGAAAGACGATAAGATATTGGAGTTGGTTCTTCGCTACATTGAAAGCCCCAACGATGAAAGATTTGTCTTCACTTTTGATGAACCTGCTGTTTCGGTTGAATATTCGTCTAATTTCGATTTTTATCAAAACAAAACAGCCATTAAAGGAAAAATTAACTGATGCAAAAACAATTTATCGGATTTATTTTCGCACTGTTGCTGATATCGTTTCAAACAGAAGCGCAACACTTGCAGTTGGTGTCGCCCGAAAAGGTGGGAATGGACTCCAAACGATTGAAAAATGCGGATAAAGCCATCAAAAAAGCCATTGCCGACAAGGAAATTCCCGGAGCAGTGCTTGCCGTTGTGAAAAACGGAAAAATGGCATACCTTAAAGCTTACGGAAACAAACAAATTACCCCAACAACCGTGTCGATGGACGTGAATACGGTTTTTGACCTTGCATCGGTCACGAAACCGGTAGCGACAGCCATTTCCGCCATGGTTTTGATAGAGCGGGGCGAATTAAGGTTTTTGGATAAAGTCAATTTATTTATACCCGATTTCGCAGCGTGGACAGATTCTACGGGGCGAAAAAAAGATATCCGTGTTATCGATTTGATGACACATACATCGGGTTTACCACCCTACGCACCGGTTAACGAATTAGAGAAAAAATACGGCTCCCCTAATCCCGATGGGATGATTGAATACATTTCCACCTGCAGACGGGATTTTGAACCGCAAACCAATTTTCAATACAGTTGCCTAAACTACATCACACTGCAACGAATTATCGAAACCATCAGCAAACAAAACTTACGCGATTTTGCCAAACAAAACATTTTCGATGTGCTGGGAATGAATCACACCGACTTTCAACCTAAGGGCGAAACCTTGAGGCGCACTGCACCCACGCAAAGAACCGTTCCGACAGGCCAGGTTCACGACCCGCTGGCAAGGGTAATGAACGGCGGAATATCGGGAAATGCAGGACTTTTTTCCGATGCTAACGATTTGGCAATTCTGGCCGTTGCATTATTAAATAATGGCGAATATAATGGCAAACGAATCCTGAGTCCATTGGGCGTCAATGCAATGCGCACGATTCCGCGAAGCGTATCCACATTGGGCAGAACACCCGGATGGGATATTTTCACCCCCTACGCATCCAACAACGGCGATTTGTTCAGCCCAAACACGTACGGGCATACAGGCTATACCGGCACGTCAATGGTAATCGATCCCGACAACGACATCGCCGTTATTTTACTGACCAATCGCGCACACCCTGACGATGCGGGTGATGCCATTCGGCTTCGGTCGCTGGTGGCGAATGCGGTAGCTGCTTCAATAATTGAAATTAAATGACAAAAATATGAGTTCAATGTCAAAATTATTTTTAATTATCATTATCACAATGAGTTTTATGTCGTTCACCGAAGCGCAGGATTGGGCAAATTTAAATCGTTTTAAGGAAGACAACGCTAAAGTCGGAATGCCAAAAACGCATGACGACCGGGTGGTTTTCATGGGAAATTCAATCACGCAAGGATGGATTGAGAAAGTGCCGACTTTCTTCGAAAATCGTTCTTATATTAACCGAGGTATCGGTGGGCAAACCACGCCGCAAATGCTTCTTCGATTCCGTCAGGACGTAATAAACCTTTACCCGAAAGTGGTGGTAATTCTTGCCGGAACAAACGATATTGCCGGAAACACCGGCCCATCTACATTGGAAATGATTGAAGACAACATTCATTCCATGACCGAATTGGCGCAGGCAAACGGAATTCAGGTAGTACTTTGTTCGGTTCTTCCCGCATACGACTACAAGTGGCGTCCCGGATTGGAGCCTGCGGAAAAAATAGTAGAACTGAACCACAGAATAAAAAAATACGCCGAAACCCATGGTGCGGTTTATTGTGATTATTTTACGGCTATGGCTGACGAGCGGAACGGATTGCCCGAAAGTTTATCGGGCGATGGCGTGCATCCCAACGTGGAAGGATACGCCATTATGGCTCCCATCGCTGAACAGGCCATTGCCCGTGCGTTGCTGATGTGGAAAGATAATCCGAAAAGGAAATACTGATTCGATTTGGGAATTCGGATTTGGGATTTAGGAAATTTAAAAAAGGTTCTTGAGTCTCTTAAGAAACAAAATTGATAAAATTCATAACCTCACCCCGCTTACGCGATACTCCTCAAGCCTTCTCTAAATCTCTCCCCACAAGTGAGAGACTTTGGCGTGCTCCGAATAAATTGCTGCCCATACTCTCCTCTTTTTTGGAAAGGAGTTAAAAGGAGAGGTTAAGAGGAAAGTTGCTAACTATAAAATTTTCAAGGAGTAAGAGAATTATAATGTAATTACTTCTTTTTTAATACATCAGAAGGTTCATCCGTCTGATACGGCGGTAAAAGATTCACCGTCTTGATTCTTGAATCTTGGTTCTATTGTCTATTTTTATATGAAAATTCTTGCAGACGCACATATACCCTATCTTCGCGGCATAGCCGAACAATTTGGTGAAATAGAATATTTGCCGGGAAACCAATTCAGTAAAGAAACTATTAGCGATAAAGACGCGCTTATCGTACGAACGGTAACACATTTCGGCGAAGAGATTCTTTCGGGAACGAACGTGAAACTCATTTGTTCGGCAACTATCGGATTTGACCATATCGATACCGAATATTGTGATACATATGGAATTTCCTGGCGGACTGCGCCGGGATGCAATGCCAATTCTGTAGAGCAATACGTAACAGCGTCGCTGTTGTATTTGGCTGATAAATATAAGTTTGATCTGAAAGAAAAAACTATTGGGATAGTGGGTGTTGGGAATGTAGGGAGTAAAGTGGAAATTGCTTGCAAAAAACTGGGAATGCACGTTTTACTCAATGACCCACCGCTTGTAGAAATGATGTACGCATCGTCCCTCTCACGCCAATTTGTGGATTTGGAGACAATTAAACGAGAGTCGGACCTCATTACGTTGCACACACCGTTAACAAAAACCGGGAAGCACAAAACTTATCATTTAGCCGATGAACAGTTTTTTAATACCTTAGGTAAAAAACCGTTTATCATTAATTCTTGTCGTGGAAGTGTAGTGGATAACATAGCGTTGAAAAATGCTTTGAAATCGGAAAAAATATCGGGAGTTGTTATTGATTGCTGGGAAAACGAACCCAATATTGATACGGAACTCCTTAGACTAGTGGATATTGCAACACCCCACATCGCCGGATACTCTGCCGATGGCAAATGGATGGCAACCAAAATGTCGCTCGAAAACCTGAACGATTTTTTTGAATTAGGAATCCACCCGATAAAATTAATACCCCTACCCTCGCCAGAAAATACGGTTATCGACTTAAAAAACATAGAACCTTTCAAACAATTGGCTTATGCCATTTGGAAAACATACAACCCGATGGAAGAAACCAAAAACTTACAGGAAAATCCCGATAAATTCTATTGGTTCCGCTCCAATTATCCATTGCGTAGGGAATATTATGCTTACGAAATAAAAAACGCAGACTCCGAAATTATTCCGGTTTTAAAACAACTCGGTTTCAACGTTCAGTAAACCACCTGCACTTCCACATTTTCGGTTAACCCAAGTTGTATCAAACCCGGCAATTTCGCGCCGCCCGCCTTTATAAATGTAATATTTTCTGGGTGGTGTAGCTGTTTTCAAATTTTCGCCGATAATTTGTGGCATCCGGTTATCGATCATCATTTCGGAAATAATACGGGTTAAGACCATTGAAATAAATAAATGAATATCCTCATAAATACCTAACCCGATTTATCACCAAATAGTAGTAGACGTAACATGCTACGTCTCTACGCTTGCATAGGATAATCAACCACACGATAAAATCGTACGACAGCGGTGGATAATAGTTGAGAGTTTGATGTTTAGGGTTGACATCAAACCCTGGAACTCGAAACTTGTAAACACCAACTGCTAATTATAAACAGAACTTATTAAATTATTTTTCGCTCAAAAAAACTTATCTCTTATTTCTAAAAAATACCTAAAAATGATAGGTTTATTTTCTGATATGATAAAAAAGAGGTATTTTTGTTAGTCTTTTCTCTCTAAATAATTTCGGAAAAGATATTTAACGAGAGAAAGAATGTATAACAGAACCAATTTTGGAGGAATCAAAAACAAAAATAAAAATCAATTAGACAATGAAAAGAAATCTTTTTTACATTTTGCTTACAGGATTTGCCGTTTTTGCTGTATCGTGCGGTAAATTAAAACCCCTTTCGCAATCGAACTTCAACGCAACTCCATCTCCTTTGGAAACAGTTGGAAACAATGTGCCCGTAACTGTTAACGGAACTTTCCCCGAAAAATGGTTCAAAAAAAATGCAACTGTCAGAATTACTCCTGTGTTGAAATATGCCGGTTCTAAAGAATCCTACGGATCGGCTCAAACTTATCAGGGAGAAAATGTTTCGGGTAACGCCATCGAGATTCCCTATAACCGTGGTGGAAACTTCAATATGAGTTTCAATTTCCCGTATCAACCCGATATGCTGACTTCGGAACTTTTTATGCGTTTCGATGCCAAAATCAAAAATAAATCGGTAAAACTTCCCGAAGTGAAAATTGCCGACGGCATCATTGCCACTTCGGCTTTAGCGAGCGCTCAAACAACAGCTCCGTCTGTTGCTGATGACGGTTTCCAGCGCATCATCAAACAAACGCAGGATGCCAACATTCATTTCGTAATTCAACAGGCAAATATTCGCTCATCGGAAATAAATTCACAAGATATGCGCTCGTGGCAACAACGCGTGCAGGAAGCTTTTGACGATCCGCGCCAAAACTTAGATATCGAAGTTTCTGCTTACGCATCACCCGACGGCGGACTTTCGTTGAACGAAAGATTGGCAGCTCAACGCGAAAAAAACACCACGCAATACCTTGAAGGCGAACTGAAAAAAAGAAAAATTGATGCCGATGTTAACGCACGCTATACGGCACAAGACTGGGAAGGTTTTCGCCAGTTGCTCGAAGCATCCAATTTACAGGATAAAGAACTGGTGTTGAGAGTTCTATCTATGTATCCCGATCCCGAAACACGCGAACGTGAAATCAAAAACATCTCTTTTGTTTATAAAGACCTCGCAGAAACTATTTTACCACAATTACGCCGCTCACGCATCACGGCAAATATCGAAATTATCGGAAAATCGGATGAAGAAATCATGGAATTTTGGCGCACCGATCCTAAAAATCTTTCGGTGGAAGAGTTACTCTATGCTTCAACGTTGACCGACGACAAAGCCGATAAAGAAAAAATTTACCAATATGTCACCGTAAACTTCCCGCAAGATTACCGCGGATGGAACAATATGGCTACCGCTTATTATCAACGTGGTGACTACAACAACGCCAAGCAGGCATTGGATCGTGCCGCTTTGGTTTCGCCCAACGCAGCCGAAGTAAATGTGAACAAAGCATTGTTATTAATGATGGACGGAAACACTCAATCAGCAAAAGAATTGCTGGGCAAATCATCGGGAGCCAATAACTTGGATGCCGCCATGGGATTGCTTTACCTGATGGAAGGCGATTATAACCAAGCAGTTGATGCTTTCGGCGAAACAAAATCAAACAATGCGGCGCTGGCGCAAATTCTGACAAGAAACTACAGCGCTGCCGATATTACGCTGAAAGCTATTCAAAATCCCGATGCGTTGACCTATTATCTGATGGCTATCGTTGGTTCGAGAACCAATAATTTCAACAACGTGATGACTAATCTGCGTTCTGCTATTACAATGGACAAAGTAATGGCCACCAGAGCATTAAACGATTTGGAATTCGCAAAATATAGAACCAATCAGGACTTTATGGCATTATTGAAATAAAAAACTAAATAACAACAGTTATAATGGAGCGTCAATAGATGCTCCATTTTTTTTGTTTTATCACACAAAAAATAAATCCATAACTTGTAAACAAATCATAAAAACCCGTACATTTGTTGCGAAATTTCTCATTTTCATATCAAAGTAAGTTCATTATGCTTAAATCATTGAAATCCAAAATATTTTCGAGCTTTATGCTTCTCGTGCTAATGCTTGTAATTGCCGCAATTATGTCAATTATTGAGTTCAACAAGGTGGGATTGACTATTACCGATGTAATGGACGATAATTATAAATCCATTGAGCAGACAAAGAATATGCTCGACGCATTAGAAAGGGAAGACAGCGGTTTGCTGATGTATTTGATGGGAAATCAGGAAACGGGAAGCCAGACCATCGATTATGCCTATTCAACAATACAGGATGCCATAAAAATTGGCCGAAACAACATCACCGAAAAAGACGAAGACAAGTATATAGATAACGTTATAAAGGAATACAAAAAATTCCACAGTGCCGTTAAACAAACCACCGATGCCAGTATCACATTGACATTGGAAGAAAAAAACGAAACATATCTGCAAACCCAACAATTGTTTTTCGCGGCAAAAAAATCAATTAACGAGTTGATGCAACTCAATCAGGACGGCATTTACAACCAAACAAGCCTAATGAAGGAAAACTCAAAAAGAGCGATGATGCCGGCCATTGTTTCCATTGTTGCCGCCATCGTTTTTGCCTTGTTGCTCAATTTTTTCATATCGGAATATTTCATCAACCCCATCAGTCGCCTGATAAACGGCGTAAAGACATATTATCCCGAAATGGGTAGAATTGATGCAAAAATCAACCTGAGAGATGAAATAAAAACATTGGAAAGTGAAATAAACAACCTGATTACCAGATTGAAATGAGAACAAAAGCCATTGCAAAATACTTAGGATTCGTGCTGTTATTCAACGCACTGTTTCTCTATATTTCTGCTGCAATTTCGTTCTTTCTTCGCGAGAATTCACTTACACCGCTTTTTTACAGTGCAGTGGTTTGCACGATACTTGGGCTTTTTCCTCAAATTTTCGTGGAAAAAATCGATGAAATTAACTTTCGTGAAGGAATGGCAATCAGTGTTTTCGGGTGGATACTCACCTGCTTTGCCGGCGCCGTGCCGTACTTCATGTGGGGCGGCGAATTTACGTTTGCCAATGCGCTTTTCGAAAGTGTTTCGGGTTATACAACTACCGGATCTACCATTTTGCAAGATGTGGAAGCGCTGACAAAAGGAATGCTTTTCTGGCGATCATCCACCCATTTCATCGGCGGAGTCGGCATAATTTTGTTCGTACTCCTCATTCTTCCCGACTCCAAAGGAATACGTACCAGCATCTATCGGAGCGAAGTTTCGGGACTGTCGCTGATGAATTTTAGAATGAGGGCAAAACGAATAGTGCATATCATTAGCATCGTTTACATCAGTTTTACCGTAACTCTTATCCTGCTTTTGTGGATATTGGGAATGACGTTTTTCGATGCCGTTTGCCACTCTTTCGGGACCATTGCCACCGGCGGTTTTTCGACTAAAAATCTGAGTATAGCCTACTATAATAACGTGTGGATTGAAGTAACGCTGACCGTTTTCATGTATCTGAGCAGTTTACACTTCGGGCTGCTGTTTCTGACATTTACCGGAAGCAAAAATAATATTTTCACTTCGAAAGTAATCAGAAGTTACACTTTTATTATTCTCATCGGAATAATTTTGGTAGCCGTAAATCTGATTATGTCCAGCGGATACACGTGGGGTGAAGCATTTCGTCATGCATCGTTTCAAGTGGTTTCGCTCACTTCAACCACAGGTTCCGCCACTATCGATACCGACGTTTGGCCTCTTTTTTCGAAAATCGTGCTTATCTATTTTACTATTCAGTGCGCCATGGTCGGTTCAACAGGCGGCGGCATTAAATTCGACCGGATTTATCTCTTTTTCGTATCGTTGAAACGGCGGATTAAACTTATTCAACACCCGCAGGGCATCTACGTAACCAAAATGAACAACAATATTGTTACCGAAGAACTGGAACTTCAAACCATGGCTTTCATCATCCTCTATATTCTTATCTTTTTTGTGGTTACGTTGATTCTTGCAGCGATGAATATCGACGGAATGACCGCTTTTACTGCATCTATCACATCCATTGGAAACGTGGGGCCGGGGTTTGGAAAAATCAGTTCGTTAGCCAATTTTTCGGCGCTTCCCGATGCTGCAAAATACCTGTTGTCGCTCAATATGCTGCTGGGACGTTTGGAAATCCTCAACGTAATCACCTTGTTCGTCATTTTGATTAAGAAGAATCAATAAAAAGATGAGTGAAAAGCATAAAATTTACATTATTCACGGAATTTTGGGAGGCAGCTATGAATTTGGATTTTTGAGAAAATCTTTGAAAAAAGAAGGATTTGTTTCGGAAATATTTACATATAGAAGTAGAAAAGAACGGATATTAAAAGTAGGTGAAAAATTATACGAACAAATAAAAAAAGAGAATCTCACAGAAGTATCCTTTATTACACATTCACTTGGCGGATTAATACTAAGAGCGATGTTGTTATTTTCAAAAGAAGACTTGGATTTCCCTAAAATCCGAAGCGTAGTAATGATTGCGCCACCGAATCAAGGCACAAAATCAGGTAATTTCATGTATAAATATACATTTTTCCAATGGCTTTTAGGAGTGAATTTAAGAGATGTGAAAAATGATGAAAACTCTTTGGCTAAAAAACTTCCTCTGATGTTCTCAGCAGAAGTAGGTATTATTGCCGGAATAAGGGGTAATAAATATGGCTACAATCCTTTCATAGGAAGCGATAATGATGGTGAAATAAGACCGGAAGAAACAAAACTTGGAACAGAAAAAGATTTCGTGACAGTTAAAAGCAGCCATGTAACCATTTTACAAAACAAAAAAACCATACAGTTAACTATACAATTTTTGAAAACAGGCAGCTTTAACAATAACACCCAACAAAAAAAATAATTTTCTGCGAAGAAAAACGTATCTTTGCACTCAAATTTCGATGGACATTCGCTTTGCGTAATTTTATTGCAATTTCCTCACTGCGTTCGCGATATTTATTGTTGCAGTGAATCATTAAACAAACAACAAATTACAATTGAATATCTATTGAATTACAACTAAATAACTATCAAAACATATATGAACTTTGTAGAAGAACTCCGTTGGCGAGGCATGATTCACGATGTGATGCCCGGAACGGAAGAACAATTATTG
The DNA here is from genome assembly GCA_002069095.1 of Bacteroidetes bacterium ADurb.BinA174. GTDB lineage: Bacteria > Bacteroidota > Bacteroidia > Bacteroidales > Dysgonomonadaceae > Petrimonas. The sequence continues at coordinate 10,883 of MVZJ01000036.1, forward strand.
AAAGAGCGTACATCGGGTTACCTTGGAATTGACCCTACCGCCGATTCGCTTCATATCGGCCACCTAGTGGGTGTGATGATGCTGAAACACCTGCAACGTTCGGGACACACGCCGATTGCGCTTGTTGGCGGAGCCACGGGAATGATCGGCGATCCATCGATGAAATCGGCAGAACGCAACCTGTTAGACGAAGATACCTTGCGTTATAATCAGGAAAAGATAAAAAAACAATTGGCAAAATTTCTCGACTTCGAGAGCAATATTCCCAACCGTGCTATTTTAGTGAACAATTACGATTGGATGAAGGATTTTTCTTTCCTTTCGTTTATCCGCGATGTAGGCAAGCACATCACCGTTAACTATATGATGGCCAAAGACTCCGTAAAAAAACGCCTGAGCGGAGAAGCCAGCGAAGGGATGTCGTTTACCGAATTCTCGTATCAGTTGATGCAAGGATACGATTTCCTGCACTTGTATCGGGAGTACGGTTGTCGTCTGCAAATGGGCGGAAGCGACCAATGGGGAAACATCACTACCGGAACCGAACTTATCCGCCGCGTGGCAGGCGGTGAAGCTTTTGCACTGGTTTGTCCGCTCATTACCAAAGCCGATGGCGGAAAATTCGGTAAAACCGAAAGCGGAAATGTGTGGTTAGACAGCCGATATACAACGCCTTATCAATTCTACCAGTTTTGGCTGAATGTAAGCGATGCCGATGCCGAAAAGTACATCAAGATTTTCACATCGTTATCGAAAGAAAAGATCGATTCGTTGGTTGCAGAGCAACAAGCCGCTCCGCACTTGCGCCCGTTGCAAAAATGCTTAGCGGAAGAAATAACCGTGATGGTTCACAGTCGCGAAGATTATGATATGGCCGTTAGTGCATCGGAAATTCTTTTTGGGAAAGCCACATCGCAAGCCTTGCGTTCAATTGATGAAACTACTTTCTTGCAGGTTTTCGAAGGCGTTCCTCAGTTCAACATATCGAAAATTTCTCTTGCTGAAGGCATTAAAGCCGTAGATTTACTAACTGAAACGGCAGCCGTTTTCCCATCGAAAGGCGAAATGCGAAAAACCGTAAACGCTGGTGGAGTATCAATAAATAAGGACAAACTGGAAGATTTTGAAGCAATCATCGATAGTTCCTACCTTATTGCCGATAAATATATTCTTGCACAACGCGGTAAGAAAAACTATTATTTGCTGATAGCATTGTAAAGAAGCGATTAATCGCTTCTTTACTCTACCCATTATGATAGAGAAAAAACGAAAATACCGTTATCAAATTTCGACGCAGCATATCGATTTTCAGAAGAAAGTTTCGTTATCGTCGTTGTTCCACCTGATTTTGAAAACCGCGGGAAAAGACGCCGACAACAACGGATTCGGATTATTGAAACTGCAATCGGACGACTATACCTGGGTCCTTTCGCGTTTCGTTATGGACATAGAAAGATTTCCGCTGGAAAACGAAGACATAACCATCGAAACGTGGATTCAGGACGTCGGAGCGATGTTTACCACCCGTAACTTTCGTATTACCAACAACGAAGAAAAACTTATCGCATACGCATCTTCCTCGTGGGCGGTAATCAATATGAAAACCCGGCAAAGTGTCCTGCTGGATACATTACCATCGCTGAACAATTTTATTTTGCCGGAAACCACTCCCATCGGCACCCCCACCCGGATTGCTAACGTAAAAGGCGAAGTTGCCAATCGGTTCGAAGTGAAATACAGCCACATAGATGTGAATCGTCATGCCAGCAGCCCGTTTTATATTCAATGGATCGCCGATTGTTTTTCGCTCGATTTTTACCAAACGCATACCCCAACCCGATTTGAGATAAATTTTCTAAAAGAAATTACGTTTGGCGACTCGGGCGAAGTTATTAGGGAATTGAAAGCCGAAGAAGACTATTACTTTCAGATCGTTACTCAGGAAAAAGGCGTTACCTGTCGGGCACGGATGGTATTTTAAGACGAAGATAAAAGACTCGGAGCGAAAAACCCGTAAATTCACGTTGAAAAAATTTGAATATTACAAATATTGTAGTACTTTTGCACTGCTTTTCACGAAGCACATTAAGGATTGTCTCATGGTGTAATGGTAGCACTCCTGGTTTTGGTTCAGTCAGTCTAGGTTCGAATCCTGGTGAGACAACAATATTAATGGATAATCGGTTGAATTTCAGCCGATTTTTTTTTATTTTATCATTCACACTAATTTTCACACCAATTTTTATCCTGCATTATTCGCACTTTTAGCTTTATATGGATGCAAGGCATGAACCTCGCCGCGGAATAGTAGACTATTTCAAGAAGGTTGGAACGCAATAAAGGCGTAAAGCTAAAAGCGAGCAATCCCAAAACGAGGAAGTTTGTAAAGATTTTCCTCATGGGCAATCAACAGATTATCAATCAAGAACGCTTTTTATCTTTTTTGAAAATATGGTGTAATAGTCAATAGTTCGTTATAAAATTCTAATTTTCACACGGCAACTTTGGCGTAGTTTCTAAGTTCATTGATAATTAGTTTATTTTTCTTCGTGTTCGGGTTAATCCCGAACTTGCGAATAAATACTTTCAATAATAAGTCGTTGCTATACATTGTTTTATAGTCCGACATAGAGAAAGATTGGTTTGCCTGCGGATTGCTCTGCAGCCATTCAATTTTAGCTAAATTGACAGCGGTCAATGCGGCATTAAAGTGAAAATCAAGTTTATTTCGACTTCTTGCTTGGCAATGTGTCAATCCGCAGTGTTGCTTTGTATCACGATAAATGAACTCAATTTGAAATCGTGAACGACAATATTTGACAATCTTTTCTGCATTCATTTGGGGGTCGGTGGAAAAATACAGCTTTCTTGCCATTTCTTTTCCGTCTTTAGAAAAGACGGCTATCGCCAAATTAATGTTCCTGTCAAAAGCAACGGAATAAACTTCGGCAGAGTAGATTGTCAGTTCATCGCAAACAACAATTTTTGAAAAATGATTCATATCAGGAAATCTTGGGTTAACCTTACCATCATACTTTTTAGGAGCGCCGGGTTTACCGGTTTTCTCACTCCTATAAATATATTTAAGGTTGACATCATCCCTGAGTCTGCTGATAAAATGCATGTCCAGACTTAAAGCCGTCTCCACGACTTGAGCTTTAGAAAAGTATGCATCTGCAACCAAGTAATTACTTAATTCTTTGAAATACATGTGGTTTTCTACTAATAGAGAACAATAGTGAACCAGTAACGTCATATTCTCCAATGGCGGAGTTTGAACGGCATTCAAATGAAAAGCCGTTTTACGATTGACATCTACTGCGGCAAAACCGCAGATGTCTAATCCCCATTTGGCTTGTTTACTGCAACCTGACCAGTACTTATTCACTCCAAAAGTTGATTTCCCACTTTTGGGAATATAGCTTGGAGCAAAAGCAATTATGCAAGCGTTTATGTCTTGTTGCTGAATCAAAGAAAGATTGAAAGACTGAAAGTCAAACTTGTTTTCAAAATGAATCCGAAAATACTGCTCACTATAATCGGAAAATCGTTCTAATTGTAGAAAATTTATTCTATCTTTAATGCTCAAAAAGTACAAAAATACAGTTAATATGAATTTTTTACGGCTTGCTTTTAAGAAACTAAACTTGTTTGCGATTAACACGCTATTAATCAGTGATATAGTATTTGGGTGGTTGTTGATTGTCATATCTCCTCAGATTACAGAATAATCTTTAAAGATACTGATTTTCAGCGACTTACCCAAATATTTTAACACTTATTTTATTGATAATCAAACGATTATATGAATTTATAACGAACCATTGATATATAAAATAGTGATTAATAAACAACTGATTTTTGAAACATATTGTTTATAGTTTGAAAGTATGTGAAATTGCGTACTAATCTCAATTAGTAACAAAGAGCGCCGGCTCCCAGTATTCCGGCACTTTGTAGTTCAGACTTTAAGATTTTGAGTTTTTTAATAGAGTTGGGAAAAGGGAAGTTTTCTAAATTATTATAAACCTCCTCTTTGAAAAGATGAAATGAATTAGAAATAGAGCCTCCAAAAATTATTGCTTCCGGGTCTACTGAAAGAACGATCATTTTTATCAATATTGACAGATGCTTAGAATATTCTTTAACAATTTGGATTGCTTCCTTATCGTTTTTTTCCGCTTGTCTCATTACATCATAACCTGTTGTATTATGCTTTGTAAAGAAAAAACTACCACAATACTCTTCTAATATACCATCCTTATAAGGCATTTCGCCATATTCACCAGAGCCACAATTATTGTCATGAAGCAATTCTCCTTTTTGAATAATTCCTCCCCCAACTCCGGTTCCTAAGGTGATGCCTACAAAGTTTTCGAAATTTCTTCCTAAACCATAAATCCGTTCACCCATGGCAAAACAGTTGGCATCATTATTTATATAAGTGGGGATTTTAAACTCTTTTTCAATAATAGATTTTAAATGCACCTCTTCCCACTCTTTGATATTCTGTACTTGATATACAATACCTTTCTCACTATCCACAACACTAGGCACCCCTATGCCTATTCCCTTTGTTTCAGGTGTTTGTAGCAGACGGATAACATCTTTTATATGTTTCAAGGTTGTTGCACCTCCTATCTCTGCCTCTGTATTTCGCACAACATGTTTGACCAAGCTTTCGCCCTCAATCAAACCCCCATTAATTGTTGTTCCGCCTAAATCAATTCCAATAATATGTTCCATTTTTTCAGATTATATTTATTAATGTAAGTTCAACATAAATTTTCAAAAGAGCATAAGTTGTTTGTCATCTACAAAATCTACCCTGATAGAAGGCTTCTT
>MVZJ01000037.1 GCA_002069095.1 Bacteroidetes bacterium ADurb.BinA174
AATGGTTTGTGAAAAAGGTAGTATGACACCCGAAAAACCTTGTACCATTTGTTCCGACGAAGCAACGAAAGTAGTAGTATCGACATCGAAAAAAAGCCGGGTACTATCCGTAGGAATATATTCAAATGACGAAAATCCAATTCGAAAAGAATCGGATTGTTGTACGATAACGTCTTTTTTTAAATACAAAGAAACGGAATCTACAGGTATTTGGGGAATTGTATCAAACACAAATCACAAATTTGCGACAAATTTACAATTCTTTTTTGTCATATTTTGTAAAAGATGGTTCCCATGCTTCAAAATTTTGCAGACAATCAATCACTTCATCGGGAGAATCAACTACCTGCCACATTTTGCGATAATTGTGATGGAGAAATTTTTCACCGATCATTTTGTCAAACATCGCAAGTAACAGATCATAATATCCGTTTACATTGAGAATTATTATGGGGTTCTTGTACAACCCCAATTGTTTCCAGGTAAGGATTTCGGCCAATTCCTCCAACGTCCCGAATCCGCCCGGAAGTGCAATAGCTGCATCGGATTGTTTTGCCATCAGAAATTTCCGTTCGTGCATGGATTCGGTGATCACCAACTCAGTTAATTGAGGATGACACCAGCCCGAATCGATCATAAACTGCGGAATAATCCCTTTTACCTTTCCATTGTTTTCGAGTACGCTGTCGTTCAACACACCCATCAATCCCTGCTTTCCGGCACCGGTTATGCAGGTGATGTTGTTTTCTGCCAGCACTTTCCCCAATTTTCGTGCGGCATCGATGTACACATCCTGGATATGCGCGCTTGAGGCACAGTAAACTACAACGCTTAGCCCTGAAGAATTTTCTTTGTCTTGCATCGGCAACAATTTTCTAAAACTTAAAGCATCGGCTGGTTCAAAACTAACAGACGCTTAGGGTTTTACAATCCAAACTCTTTTTTAATCACATCCACGTAATCGAGTTTTTCCCACGTGAAAAGCTCCACTTCTTTTATAACGGGTTCCGACATGTAGCGCGATTGGAATGTTTTAGTAATAACCTGCGGTTCACGCCCCATGTGTCCGTACGAAGCAGTCTCCGAGTAAATAGGGTTGCGGAGTTTCAACCGGTTTTCGATGGCTTTAGGACGCATATCGAATATCGAACCCACTTTTTTAGCAATTTCGGCATCTTGCAGATTTACCTTGCTTTTCCCAAACGTATTCACATAAATACTCATCGGATGAGCCACACCGATAGCGTACGAAACCTGTATCAACACTTCGGATGAAACGCCTGCGGCGACAAGATTTTTGGCTATGTGGCGTGCAGCATAAGCAGCCGACCTGTCCACTTTCGACGGATCTTTTCCCGAGAAAGCTCCACCACCGTGCGATGCCTTTCCACCATACGTATCCACGATGATTTTACGTCCCGTCAATCCCGTATCTCCGTGAGGTCCGCCGATAACGAATTTTCCGGTTGGATTCACGTGGTATTTGATATTGCTGTCGAAAAGTTTATGAATGCCGTTAACGTTTTTATATTTCTCGCGAACGCGAGGAATAAGAATCGTTTTCACATCTTCAGCAATTTGCTGTTGCATGATGGCATCGGCTTTCAGAGCAGCTTCGCGCGTGTTACTTTCGGGATAAACAAACTCATCGTGCTGCGTGGAAACCACAATGGTATCGATACGCACCGGCGTGCCGTCCTCTGAATATTCAATGGTAACCTGTGATTTAGAATCGGGACGAAGATACGGCATCAAGTCCGGTTCATTTTTACGGATATAAGCCAGTTCGCGCAACAACGCATGGCTTAAATCCAATGCCAGCGGCATATAATTTTCTGTTTCGGCAGTAGCGTATCCAAACATCATTCCCTGGTCGCCAGCGCCTTGTTCCATCGGGTCGTCTTTGCCGTCAACACCTCGGTTTATGTCGTCGGATTGTTCGTGAATGCTCGAAAAAACACCGCACGATTTCGCCTCAAATTGGTATTCGCTTTTGGTGTAGCCAATATCGGCAATCACATTGCGCGCCACTTCGGCTACATCAACGTAAGTTTTCGATTTAACTTCTCCTGCAAGCACAACCTGTCCGGTTGTAACAAGCGTTTCGCACGCAACTTTCGAATCTGGGTCGTAAGCCAAAAACTCGTCAAGCAAAGCATCCGATATCTGATCGGCTACTTTATCGGGGTGCCCTTCGGACACCGATTCGGAGGTAAAAAAATAGTTCATTTTTTGAGACAATAGAGCCAAGAACAAAAAACCAAGACAAAGAACGATTTAAATATTTAGACCGATTTAAATATTTTTTCAATCGTAATTCGTAAATCTAAAATCGTAAATATCTCAGATTCTGCTTTGGTGATGATTAATAAAATTTGCTTGTAAACAAGTGAATGGATAAAAAGATGCGTGCAAGGGAAAGAATGAAATGCAGAATTTCGTTTTAGCATTTTTTTCTGTGGTTGCAAGCAGTTCAAATCTGTCCACATTGTTATTTTCGGATGCAAAGATAGAGAATAATCGGTAAATAGTGTGTTTGCAAAGGTTAAAATATTTTATAGTTTACAATCCTGATTGGGAAAGAATAATAGAATGCTTATTTTTGCGAAGCTAACAAATGATTTCAGATGAAGTTGCGATATATTTTTATAACGATTGTTCTTTCTGGTTGTCTTTTCCCGATGTTCGTTTTCGCTCAAGATATGGCTTATCCTATTGAGGGAGATGGGATTCTTTCGTTTTTACGCCGATGGAACAGAATTGACACATCGTATGTTCGGGAGTTTAAGGAACTTAACATTGACCGGATTAACGCGCAAGGGGGCTTAGAACTTGGCACGGCTTATCTTATTCCCCCTCTCCATCCGGGTGACGTGTATCCGGCTCCCGAAGTGATTGATCAGCCAACAGAACGAAAAATTTTCGGAAATAAATACAAGGATTTTGCCATTGTATCCGATAATTTGAAAGACGCCTGTTTCTATATCATAAGCGGACACGGCGGTCCCGACCCCGGAGCAACTACACGTGTGAATGGGCACGAACTACACGAAGATGAATACAATTACGATTTTTCGCTTAGGCTTGCCCGCAACCTGATGATGCAAGGTGCTGCGGTTTATATGGTTATTCAGGATGAATACGACGGCATTCGCGATGAACGATATCTGGCAAACAACAATGGGGAAACGTGTTGGGGCGAACCCATCCCAAAATCGCAGATCGACCGACTGAAACAACGGGTGGAAAAAGTAAACGATTTGTATGCAGGAGATAAAGACAAATTCAAATATGTTTTTGCCGTTGAAGTGCACATCGACAGCCGAAACCCTAAAAAGCAAATCGATTTATTTCTTTATTATGCCGATAACCCACAAAGCCGTTTGACCTCTTACACGTTGCGAGACGAAGTTCTAAAACAATACAAAAAGCACCAACCCAACCGAGGATTTAGCGGAAACGTTAGTTACCGGAATCTGTATATTCTCCGTGAACTAAATCCGCCGGCCATAATGGTTGAAGTGGGAAATTTCCAGAACACCCGCGACCGATTACGTATTCTTGATCCCAACAACCGGCAAGCCATTGCCAATTGGATGACGAATGCATTTGTGGAAGACTATAAGCGAGTGACGGAATAGTTTTGAGTATGCAGTTCTGAGTTTTAAAGAGGTGGAGTTAGAAAGAGTTTAAGTGCACACATATCTCAGATGTGCGCAAGCGAAAAAATTTACAACATCCCCATCTCCTTCAACTTATCTTCCAGATTAATTTCGGGAGTGTAATGTATCGTCTCAAAACCGAGCAATTTGGCTGTATCGATATTGTGAGCGCTGTCATCAATAAACAATGTTTCTTCGGGATTTATGTTAAACCTATCAAGCAAAACATAGTACAACTTGGGATCGGGTTTTATGAGTTTCTCATCGCCCGAAACCACCATTCCTTTCAGGTAGTTAAAAAAATCGTATCGCTCTATCGCCAGCGGAATGGTTTCTGCCGACCAGTTGGTTAATCCGTACGTATTGTACTTTTCGCTCAACGGTTTTACCAATCGGGAGTTTTCAACGATTTCGCCACCCAGCATTTCAGCCCAACGGCCATAATACATGGCTATTTCGGCTTTGTATTCGGGAAATTCCTGCTGTTTTTCTACCGTTGCAACGGCAACGGAACGCCCCGCATCCTGCAGCACATTCCATTTATAGGTGCAAACATTATTCAAAAAATGCTCCATTTCAGTTTTATCTTCAAAAACTTTCTTATACAAATACTCGGGATTCCAATCGATCAACACTCCGCCAAAATCGAAAACGATGTTTTTAATTTGTTCCATTGTTTTGCTTTAATTGTAATTCCAGACAAAAATAATGCTTTTTCTTTAACTTCGGTTGGATTTACAAATCATAAAAACAACAATCCCTAAGCGCTTTAAATCGGTAAGTTTGTCTATTTTTGCACAGCAAAAGAAAATAGTTTATACAAAAGTAGGAATTAATGTATAAAAAAATTGCACTATTGTTGCTTCTTGCCGCCTTTCTCGCCTCCTGTGGTGCAAGAAAAACAGCCGTTACCTCCAATAAAATTACCGGCACGCAAAAAGACATTCTCGATTATGGGATGAAATACCTCAACAAGCCTTACCGGTACGCCGCAAAAGGGCCGCACGCTTTTGACTGCTCGGGATTTACATCCTTTGTTTTCAGGAAATTCGGCTACAGGCTCAGCACAAGTTCGGCCGGACAAGACCGGCAAGTTCCGAATATTAAGCGAAAAGAAGATTTGCAGATTGGCGATTTGGTTTTTTTCGAAGGACGGGAGCAAAACGGCAAAGTCGGGCACGTGGGTATTGTAAAGGAACTGCTTCCGCACGGCGAATTCACTTTTTTACACGCATCAACCGGTAACGGTGTTATTGTTTCGCACTCCACCGAACAATATTATGCTTCGCGATACCTGCGCGGCGGAAGAGTCTTGCAGGAAAACAACCGTATTATCACAGTCAAAAGAACTGCCGAAGAAACGCCTAAAACCACTCAAAAGGCTAATAAACGCAAAAACATCTTTACTCCCGCTAAGGCCAAAGAGCAGGTTTTAACGGACACCCCAAAAACGCAAACCGAAAAAGAAACAGAACTTGCTATTGCACAAAATTGCGAAACTCCGGAAGTTACAGAAATTAAACGGGATACGTTGATTATCCATTCCCGCACCATCGATATCCCACTTTCCGATACAACACAAAATAAAAAAGAAAAGGGAGAAATAGTGCAATTGGCGGCTCAGGTAATGATACGTCCAGACACAGCTTCTGTTCCAAAACCGGTAGAAACCAAAATAGAGACTGCCGACACAATTTTCCACGTAGTAAAACCCGGTGAAACGCTTTACTCCATTTCCCGAAAATATAATTGTACAGTAGCTCAAATTAAAGAATGGAACCCGAATTTGGGAAGTATCTTAAAATCGGGTGATTCATTGAAAATATATCGTTAAACAACAAAAGGTGTTCCGTTTGGAACACCTTTTATTTTTATACAACCTTTTTTACGGCGCTGCCACAAATTGCGGAGCGGAATACGTTGCCGGAGGCGTAATATCCTTCGGCTCGGAAGAAGACTTCGGAACCGGTGCATTTGAAAACAGCCACAACGGAAGTTTGGAAACCGAAGTGATATTCTCAATTTTTACAGCCACCCTCGGAAGCGAAGAACTTGAACCGTCTGTTCTTTTTATTACATCCATCACTTTTAAAGCCACCACTCCCAAAGTTGCACCTTTGAGGCTTCCGTTTAGCGGATCGTAGTTCATAGAAACATCGCTTTTATATACAACAGCGTAAACGGTTGCGCCTTTAAGCATGGCAAGCCCGGTTGCACGAAGCGGAGTAACGTTCGGGATTTTGTCTAACAAATCTTCCGATTTATTCATCCCAGCAAAGAAATTCAGCGTTCCGTTAGTAGTCGGGCCTACTTTTTTCCACGAATCGGGGATAGTTTTGGGAGCAAACCAGCCCTCGTCGCCTACCTGTCCGGTATAAAGCCAAATTGTTTTGCCAACGTTATTTACGAAATACGGAAGGGGTTTTCTAAGACCCACCTCTGCAATATCATCGTTAATATCCTTATCTTTAAAATAATTAGGCTTCTCGTCGGTATAAATACTTTCTTCATCAATTAAAAGAAAAACAGCTCCACCGGTCAAAACGGGCGCCGGTTCATCAATCTTAACAGGATCATCGTTATCATCGATAATCGGATCTTCCATCTGGCACGATACAGCCATAGATAAAATGAGCACTGAACTAGCAAGCAATATTACTAACCAATTCTTTTTTTGTAATAGTTTCATAAGAAATTTGTTTTAAAATTTTTGAATTACGCAAAATATTAGGCTGCAGTCCTGTTGCTTTGAGGCTTTTTAAACTAAAGAGTTTAACCGAAAAAAAAGATTAATGTTTTTTAATGCTTTTTATATCTCATTGAAGGTTGATATCGTTTTTTGCGACAGAACGGTTCACCTATTGCAATAAACCTCAGTTTTTTATATCTTTGCACCCTTAAAAAAGGTTGACGGAAGATAGATTCAGATGGATAAAACCGACAGCGAACAGTTCATTACCCAATCTTATTCAATCTTACTCAATCTTATCAATCACAAAAATATGATTACTATAGATCAACTTAAAGATGTGTTGGAGCGCGAGCAAGCGCTAAGGGGGTATCTTTGACATCGATGCAAAAACCATTCAACTCGAAGAAGAGGAACTGAAAACACAAGCCCCCGATTTTTGGAACGATAACAAAACTGCCGAAGTGCAAATGAAAATAGTGCGCGAACTGAAAGGCTGGCTCAACGCCTACGGCGAAGTAAAATCGGCAACCGAAGAACTGCAACTGGCATTCGATTTTATGAAAGAAGGCATCGTGAGCGAAGAGGAAGTAGAAGCCAACTACACCAAAGCCATGGAGCTTATCGAAAATCTGGAGTTGAAAAATATGCTCCGTCGCGAAGAAGACCAGCTTGGCGCAGTGCTGAAAATAAACGCCGGAGCAGGCGGAACCGAAAGCCAGGACTGGGCGTCGATGCTGTTTCGTATGTATCAGCGCTGGTGCGAAAGCAAAGGTTACAAAACCACCGTTACCAATTGGCAGGACGGCGACGATGCCGGTATTAAAACTGCCACGCTGCAAGTGGAAGGCGACGTTGCCTACGGCTTTCTGAAAAGCGAGAATGGCGTGCACCGACTTGTGAGAGTTTCACCGTACAACGCGCAAGGCAAGCGCATGACGTCGTTCGCGTCAGTCTTTGTAGTTCCGTTGGTGGACGAAAGCATTGCGATTGAAGTGAATCCGGCAAATTTAAGTTGGGATACTTTCCGTTCATCGGGGGCGGGCGGACAAAACGTGAACAAGGTAGAAACAGGCGTACGCCTGCACTACAATTACACCGACCCCGACACGGGTGAATCGCAGGAAATCGTTATCGAAAATACCGAAAGCCGCTCGCAACTTGGTAATCGTGAAAACGCAATTCGTTTACTGAAATCGCAACTCTACGAAATAGAACTCGAGAAACGCCGTTCGGCACAAGCGCAAATTGAAGCGGGAAAAAAGAAAATAGAATGGGGTTCGCAAATTCGCAGCTATGTTTTCGACGACCGTCGCGTAAAAGACCACCGTACCAACTACCAGACATCAAACGTTACCGGTGTAATGGACGGTGATCTGGACGATTTTATCAAGGCGTATTTGATGGAGTTTGGAGGAGAAAACTAATTTACGACGGGACAACTTGGTAACAAAAAAAATGTTGAATGCGCACAGTGGACAAGAACCCCTGTGCGCATTAATTATAAGTCATAAATCTCTTTTTCGACAGAAAGGCCAAACAACGCAAAATCATACTTCACCGGATCATCAGGGTTTAATAACCGAAGGTTTTCGGTAAGTTCCAATGCAGTTTTCCAGTCGGTTTGTTTGCGTGTAATTAATCCGAGCTGTCGGGCAGTTCTATCCACATGTACATCGATGGGGCAGATTAGATCTTTCGGTTGAATCTTTTTCCACAAACCAAAATCCACTCCCTTACCATCGTCACGAACCATCCAACGGAGAAACATGTTGAGCCGTTTGCAAGTGGAATTTCTAACCGGTGTTGCTACGTGTTTTCGGGTGCGTTGCAGTGCGTTTGGATGATCGAAAAAACTCTGTTCGAAAAAAACCAGTGAACTTTCCATATCATCGAAACCCGTTTTCGGAATAAAAGCATTTTCAAGGCTTTCGTTCGCTTTATAATGCCGATGCAGAAAATCTGCGAAATACAATAAATCGGTATCGTTAAATGTGCGATGTTTGAAACCCAACAGTTGTTTCAGATCGTTTTCGGTATGGTTTAAAATAAATTCATGCGGTTTTCCGTCGAATCTTCCAGCTAACTCCATCGATTTTTGAATAATAGTTTTACGTTGTCCCCAGGCAAATGTAGCAGCAAAAAAGCCCATGATTTCAATATCCTGTTTCTTCGAAAACCGGTGCGGAACAAAGATAGGGTCGTTGTCAACAAACGACGTTTTATTGTAAAAATCGGCCTTTCGGTCGAGAAAATCTTTCAGGTCATTTAGCAGAATATGCATAGATGTTGGAATAATCTACTGCAAAAGTAGCCATATTTATTAAAAAACATCTTAAATTTGCAACGGTCAATCTTAATCATAAACAATATGTCCTTATCAAAAAATATTCAGAAATTAATTGTTCCTATCATATTTTCCCTTTTTGCAACTTCTACTTCCTCGCAAATCAGTTACGGCGGACAACCGCTTCCTATAAACGCAGGTGCGTATGCACGGTCTGTACAACCGCAGGAAATTCCTTTTGTTGAAATGCCTTCATTTGACGTTCAACAGGCTGTTTTGCGTTCCGAAAAAGAAGGGAAAAGATTTAAGAGTCTGGAGTTTGCCCACAAGTTTCACGTGTTTCTTCGTCCCGATAATTCCGGCATTACCTTTACCACGTTAGACAACAGGAAAATATGGCGGGTGGGAATCCGCTCCCGAAATGCATACTCTCTGAATATCCTTTTTTCGAAATTTCGACTACCCGAAGGAGCAAAGGTTTTTGTTTACAACTCCAACCAATCCGAGATTTTAGGTTCATACACCCAAAAAAACAATACCGATTTGAATCTTCTTCCTATACAACCTATATCGGGTGATGAAATCATAGTAGAGTACCAGGAACCAATAAATGCTGCTTTTAAAGGTGAAATAGAAATCGGTGAAGTGAATCACGATTTTCGCGGGATTTTTCGTGCTTCAGAACCAAGAGACCCTCAACAGTCTTGTCATCCCAATATCGTTTGTTATCCCGAAGATATTCAACCCGGAAGCGGTGTGGTAGTACTTTTAATAAATGGAACAACCTTCTGCACCGGATCGCTTGTTAATAATTCGGCTAACGACGGAACGCCCTATCTTTTAACTGCAACACACTGTATCAACAGAGATTACGATGCAAGATTTTTAGCCAACCGAAAATACGATATCGTTGCAGGAACCATAGTCGCTTTTTTTGGTTATCAATCGCCGGTTTGCGATAAAGAAATACGCGGACCGCTACAAATGACAATGGCATCTGCCGATTCGGTCTTAATCAATGAGCGATACGATATTTCCTTGTTGAAATTCAAAGAAATGCCCCCGAAAGAATATCAACCTCAGTACCTGGGATGGAATGTGAGTTCTTCGCCGCACGCACCTTTTCACGGACTTCATCATCCCAATGGCGGCATAAAGAAAGTTGCCATCGACAATGATGCGTTAGCTATCGGCTCTTTCGACGATCCGAAATACAACATGGAACCCAACGCGCACTGGGCTGTGCGGGCATGGGAAGTTGGCGCAACAGAGGGCGGTTCATCGGGTTCTCCTTTGTTAGACAAAGACAAAAGAGTTTTGGGCGCACTTACCGGTGGGGAATCTTACTGCTCATCACCACGAGGCCCAGATATCTACTCATCGCTATATAAGGCATGGAATGTTACCGGTTCGTTAGGAAATCCTAATTCACTAAGAAATTATTTAGATCCGGGTACTTCCCAATTTCAACAAATTGACGGATTTAATCCATACGCCGAACAACCTTACACTAAAAACTCCAATTACGTTGCAACCGACACAGTTATCCAATCGTATCATAACTCCGTCCCGATGTTTGCGACAAATAACACGTTTGGATACACCGAGTTTGCCGAAGAATTCAACACATCGAAACCTGTTAAGCTCGAAGGAGTTTTCGTAACATCTCCCATCACCAATAATGTGTTGAATTTAAAAGTAAAAATAAAAATTTATGCCAATAATAATGGCGCTCCGGGTATGTTATTACACGAAGTGCCGCTCAACTATTCATTCCGCTATTATCAGGCCGGAAATTTTCACGGAACCCTCCGCGATATGAGGCATAACGTAGAAAACTATATCAAATTTTCTACTCCGGTTGATGTGTCGGGAAAGTTCTTTATCTCTTATACCGATGTCAACAATGTTCCTAATGGATTTTCGCTCTTGAATGTTCAGCCCCGAAAAATTGGGGCGGGGATTGCATCTACTGCCTGGATGAAAAATGCAACAGGCTGGGTAAAATCGTCCGAGAATATAGAAAATCCCATCAATACTTCTTTGCTGATTGCCCCTTATGTGATAGGCACGGGACTAACTACCCCAAGTGATCCGGGACAAGATGATACAGAAATAAAAGCATATTACAACAGTGCCGTAAACAGAATTTTCATTGAGTCGAACAAAGACCTTATTTCGTGGGAAATATTCTATGTTACGGGGCAGAAAGTTTTTGAAGGAAAAGCGGAAAGCAGTATCAACCGGACATCTTTTTCCGTTGGCCATTTAGTCAAAGGAATTTACATGGTTAAGGTAAGTGTTAACGGTACTGACAAAAATTTAAAAGTTCTGGTAAGATGAGGATTGTGGGATGCGAGGTGAGTTGGGCTTTAATGATTGTCCTATCGTCGCTGCGCCACGCTATCACCCTTCCTCATCTGAAAAAGTTTCCACTAATACATCGCGATAATAATTAAAAACGGATGATTGCGAGAGAATTCCTTTATATATTCCGTTATAATCCACTACTGGAAGGTTCCACGCTTTTGTATCTTCGAAAGTATTCATCACTTTTTCCATCGGCGTATCGATTTTAATTTCCGCAGGCGCACCAACCATAAACTTTTTCACCTTAAAAGTATCATAAAGTTCGGGACGGAACATAATGTTCCGGATATCATTCAACATCACAAGTCCTTGTAGCACACCGTTATTGTTCACCACCGGAAAAATATTTCTATTGCTGTTTGAGATCACTTTCACCATGTCGCCAAGTGTCATTTCGGGATGAACCACCGGAATATCGGTTTCCAGCATATCCTCAATCTTCAGGAAAGTAAGAACGGCTTTATCTTTATGATGTGTGATAAGTTCGCCGCTTTTTGCCAGACGCATGGCATAGATATTGTGTTTTTCAAAAACTAAAATGACTACATACGAACAAATGGAAACAATCATTAATGGTAAAAACAATTCGTAACCTCCGGTAAGTTCAGCTATAAGAAACGTTCCGGTTAACGGAGCATGCATAACACCGGCCATCACGCCTGCCATTCCCATTAACGCGAAATTTTCCTGCGGAAGATAAGTGCCAAAACCCAGTTCATTCATTGAATAAGAGTAGATAAATCCTAATATACAACCCATAAACAACGTGGGAGCGAACACCCCGCCCGTTCCGCCACCGCCGTTGGTAGCGCTGGTTGCAAAAGTTTTGAATACCAAGATTAATCCCAAAAAAACAACTATCCCCCAACGACTTTGGGTATTATAAAAGAAACTCTCGTTTAATAATTCGTGGAATTTATTACCTCCGGCAAGAAGTGTCTCAATAGAATCGTAACCTTCGCCAAACAAAGGAGGAAACATAAAAATAAGCACACTAAGCGTAATTCCGCCTAAAACAAAGCGTTTCCATGGCTTTAATTTGGAATACAAATCTTCGCTCCAACTCATGGTTCGGGTAACATAAAGCGACAGAAATCCGCAAATGATTCCCAACAATATTACATATGGAATCCGCTCTAACGTAAAAGCTTCTACTTGCGAGTAGGCAAACATGGCATCGGTTCCAGTGAGGATGTAGGATATGGTGGTGGCAGTAACGGCCGTTACCAGTAAAGGAAGTATGGACGATAACGTTAAATCGAGCAAAAGTACTTCGATAACGAAAAGAATTCCCGCGATGGGCGCTTTGAAAATTCCGGCAATAGCGCCAGCCGACCCACAACCCACAAGCAGCATCAGGTTGCGCTGATCGAGTTTGAAAAAACGCCCTACGTTCGAGCCAATAGCCGATCCCGTCAACACAATAGGTGCCTCCGCTCCTACCGAACCGCCGAAACCGATAGTGATGGAACTCGCAATAAGCGATGAGTACATATTGTGAGGTTTAATGCGGCTTTTTCGTTGCGAAATGGCGTAGAGAATTTTCGTAACTCCGTGGCTGATATCGTCTTTCACCCAATATTTGACAAATAATCCGGCAACCAGAATCCCTACAATGGGATAAACGAGATACAAATAGTTAGCATCTGTTTGCGAAAAGTTATTCGTGAGAAACAACTTGATGGAGTGGACAGCCAATTTCAGCAAATATGCCGCTAACGCGGTTAGAATTCCCACAATAAAACAGGCAAACAACAAAAAATGCCGCTCTTTGATATTGGTTCTTCGCCATTGGTGGAGTTTATCGTGAATTTCACTGAATTTCATAGTTTTCATTCAATTTGTTGTAAGGGGACAGTTGCGCAGGATGTATTTATCTAAAAAACAAAAATAATATCATTTTCGGATTATCTCAATTGTTCCGTTTTTCGACAGCTTGACAATACTCGAAGGTTGCACTTTAGTTTTGTCTTTCTGCCGATAAGTTACAACGTAATCCACGGATTTCTTTATTTCGTCCGGTATTTCCTTGAAGTTTGCCGGTGAGGCTTCGCCGCTCAGGTTTGCCGATGTGGAAACAATGGGCTTGCGGAATTGCCTACAAAGTTCGGACGAAAAAAGTTCCGATGTAATTCTTATCCCGACGGAACCGTCCTCGGCAACAAGATTGGCTGCCAGATTTTTAGCGCCTTCATAAATTATCGTAAGCGGTTTGTCGGTCAAGTCTATTAAATCCCAGGCTATATCGGGCACTTCGGAAACATAGGTTTGCAGTTTTGCCGGATTTTCCATTAACACTAACATCGATTTTGAATCGTTGCGCTGTTTAATTTCATAAACCCGTTTTACGGCTTCTTCGTTAGTGGCATCACAACCTATCCCCCAAATGGTATCGGTAGGATAAAGAATCACCCCGCCGTTACGCAACACTTCGCACGCTTTTTTTATGTCTTCCTGCATACTTTTAAGATCGTTGAATAATTTTATTGACTTTTTGCATCACAATCACATCGTCAAATGTTTTACTCACCGAAATCCAATCTTTTAAAACGGCTGTTTTCTGATAACCGACTTTTTCGAATAATAGCAAACTTGGCAAATTTCCTTCCGGTACAAAAGCGTAAAGCTGATGCAGTTTTAAATGACCGAAAGCATAATCCTCCATACACGATAACGCCTGAGACGCGTATCCTCTTTTCTGAAAATCTTCATCTACCAAAATTCCAACTCCCGCACGGCTGTTTAATGCATCAAAATCGTATAAATCGATAGTGCCAACCGTTACATTGCTCTCCTTTTCCACGATCATCATCCGCAGTTGCCGCGACTGAAAAATATCCAGTTGCGAATCGGCAATATATTGTCGCAAGGCAAACCGCGAAAACGGCACTATAGTTGAACCGTGTTTCCACAAAGTAGTGTCATTTTCCCACTTGTAGAAAAACTCCAAATCCTCGGGTTCCAACGGCCTTAAAAAGATAGAATCACTTATAAAAAAGTCATTCATGCGTTTTTGTCTTCCTGAATAATGTTATCCAACTCTTGTTGAGACGGTTTGCAAAACATATAAACGATAAATGAAATTACCGAAAGCCACATAAAATTCTTGTTCCCCGACAAAGCAAACAACACGATATTTCCCAGCACTACAACATTAATAATATATAAACGCAAAAAATATGCGTTCTTATACAATTTAACTGCTATGCTTTTATCCGTTCCCTTCGGGATTTTTTTAATTTTATAGGCAAACAATTTAAGGGCAAAAGGAATAGCAATCAATGTTAAAGCGATAGCATACATTTCGGCAGTTGTTGTTACCGAAGTTGCAGTTTTAAAACTTATTAGTTTAAAAACTACCAATAAAAACAAAATCGCCAAGGCGATAATGCTGCCCCAAAAGTGGAAATTCAATTTTTTAATTACTTGCTTCATTTATCACTTATTCTTTAGTTTACAAAGCACAGTCAACAACTCTCCCCTTTAATGTAAGGGGACAGTTACGCTACTTTCGTCTTCAAACTATTTTCCTATCAGTTTATATGATTCATCAAACGGTGTGCGGTTAAGAATAGACCTGCCGAGTGTTACCTCATCGGCATACTCAATTTCGTCGCCAACCGATACGCCACGGGCGATAATGCTCACTTTCACATTGTAAGGCTGCAACTTCCTGAAAATATAAAAGTTGGTTGTATCGCCTTCCATCGTAGCGCTTAGCGCGAGAATCACCTCTTTCACATTTCCCGATTTTACACGTTCTTCCAAACTGGCAATCTGCAAATCCGACGGGCCTATCCCATCAATAGGCGAAATAATTCCACCCAACACATGATACAAACCCTTAAACTGAGCCGTATTCTCAATAGCCATCACCTCCCGAGTGTTCTCCACTACGCAAATAGTGGATTCGTCGCGCGATTTATCGGAACAAATGGCACAAACCTCGCTATCGGAAATATTATGGCAGCAATTGCAGTACTTAATTTCCTGCTTCAACGTAACCAACGCCCGTGCAAAATCCCCAACCTGAGAATCTTCTTGACGAAGCAGATGCAAAACCAGTCTCAACGCCGTTTTTCTACCGATGCCGGGTAATTTTGCAAATTCGTTTACCGCATTTTCTAATAAAACCGATGGATATTGTGAGCTCATTCTACAGCTATTGGCTATTGGGTATTAGCTTGTCGGTGAGTTAATGAAACTTTTGTGGAAAAATTTATGTTTTATTCCGCAAATTTTCAAATATTCGCGCACCTTGCTAACAGCCAACAGCTAATTTAAAGTTGCAAACTTACATAAAAAAGTTTGAATTTTATACGCCGTCCCATAAAAATCGGGGCCGTAACCGTTCTAATTGTAATTAACGTGCTCTATGGCACAAAGTATAATTTAAAAATTATAAATATGAGAACAGTTAGCGGCCTCGACGTTCACAAAGATAGCATATTTATGTGTATCTTAGACGAACAAGGCAAAAAAACAGAAGAGAAATTTGGGGTAACCACTCGCGAGATAAAGCGTTTGGGAAGAGTGATGCAGTCGCGTTACGTTAGCGATGTATGT
>MVZJ01000038.1 GCA_002069095.1 Bacteroidetes bacterium ADurb.BinA174
ACATACATCGCTAACGTAACGCGACTGCATCACTCTTCCCAAACGCTTTATCTCGCGAGTGGTTACCCCAAATTTTTCTTCTGTTTTTTTGCCTTGTTCGTCTAAGATACACATAAATATGCTATCTTTATGAACGTCGAGGCCGCTAACTGTTCTCATATTTATAATTTTTAAATTATACTTTGTGCCATAGAGCACGTTAATTACAATTAGAACGGTTACGGCCCCGATTTTTATGGGACGGCGTATAAAATTCAAACTTTTTTATGTAAGTTTGCAAAATTTAGCTTCTTCCTTTTTATTTACACATTATGACTCATTTAATTGGACACATATCACAAATTATCGGGCCGGTGGTGGACGTGTATTTCGACTTGAAAAAATCAGAAGAATTACAACTTCCCGCATTACAAGATGCGCTCTCGGTAGCAAGAGACAACGGTCACGAAATAATATTGGAGGTTCAGCAGCATATCGGTGAATTCACGGTTCGTACCGTGGCAATGGATACCACTGACGGATTGCGCCGTGGAACGGAAGTGAAAGCACTGGGACAACCCATCAGTATGCCCGTTGGCGAACAAGTGAAAGGACGTTTGATGAACGTGATAGGTGAAACAATAGACGGACTGAAGCCGCTCGACCACACCGGAGCTTATCCCATTCATCGCCCTTCGCCAAAGTTTGATGAACTGACTACCATTCAAGAAATTCTTTCCACAGGAATAAAAGTGATTGATTTATTGCAACCGTATCTCAAAGGTGGTAAAATCGGACTTTTCGGTGGTGCCGGTGTAGGTAAAACCGTACTGATTATGGAGTTGATCAACAACATTGCCAAAGGTTACAGCGGGTATTCCGTTTTTGCCGGAGTAGGTGAGCGCACGCGCGAAGGGAACGACCTTTTGCGCGAAATGATTGAATCAGGAGTAATCCGCTACGGTAAAGAATTCAAAAAAAGTATGGACAAGGGCAGTTGGGACTTGAGCAAAGTAGATTACGAGGAGGTGAAAAAATCGCAAACTACGTTGGTTTTCGGACAAATGAACGAGCCGCCCGGTGCTCGTGCATCGGTTGCATTATCCGGTCTCAGCATTGCCGAATCGTTCCGAGATCAATCGGGCGAAGGCAACGATATCCTCCTTTTCATCGACAACATCTTTCGCTTTGTACAAGCCGGTTCCGAAGTTTCTGCACTGCTTGGGCGAATGCCTTCGGCTGTAGGTTATCAGCCCACGCTGGCAACCGAAATGGGTGCATTGCAAGAGCGCATCACGTCCACCAAACAAGGTTCCATCACTTCGGTGCAAGCCGTTTACGTTCCTGCCGACGACCTTACCGATCCGGCTCCGGCGACCACTTTCTCGTATTTGGATGCCACAACTGTTTTGAGCCGCAAGATTTCATCGCTCGGTATTTATCCCGCGGTTGACCCGTTGGAATCGTCGTCACGTATTCTCGACCCGCTTATCGTGGGTGAAGAACATTACAACACTGCCATGCGTGTAAAACAAATTTTGCAACGATACAAGGAGTTACAAGATATTATTTCGATACTGGGAATGGAAGAACTGTCCGACGAAGACCGAATTACGGTAAACCGCGCCCGCAAGGTACAGCGATTCCTTTCACAGCCCTTTTTTATGGCAGCACAATACACGGGACAACCCGGAGTAATGGTTCCCATTGAGGAAACCATCCGCGGATTCAATATGATCCTCAATGGCGAACTCGATTCGTATCCCGAAATGGCTTTTTTGAATGTGGGTACGATAGATGAAGCCATTAAAAAGGGCAAAAAACTGATGGAGCGCTCACGTTAATAACGTAATTTACAGTTTTCGATTATGCAATTAGAAGTTATTTCCCCTGAAAAAATGATTTTCAAAGGCGGCGTGGTTTCCGTTACGCTTCCCGGAACATTGGGCTCGTTTCAGATACTTGAAAATCACGCGCCCATTATTTCATCGCTCGTGAAAGGAAAACTTTCGTTCGTAACCACCGAAAACGAACTTATCGAATTGCTTATTGAAGATGGTTTTGTGGAAATGAACAATAATAAGGTAACAGTTTGTTTAGAATCAATCATTAAAGAGTTATGAAAAAATTAATCAGACATTTTCTTATCGTTCACACGATTATGCTGTTTGTAACTGGGTTCGGTGTGTGGTATATTTTGAAGACATTTTTTCCCGAAACATTGATTGACGCGTACTTTGTGCTTCCGCTTTTTTTCTATGTAACCGGTTTGGCATTTATTTTTATTATGATGAAAATGCCGAAAGACAATCCCAAGGAAATGGTAAATAACTATATGTTATTGCGTGTGGTTAAGGTATTTATCGGAGTAATAATTCTAACATTTTACTGGTTTTTGGATAGAGAGCAAATACGCAGTTTCGCCATTATTTTCATTATTTTCTATCTTATCTATCTTGGGATAGAGACTTATATCTATTCAAAAATTGAAATGTTTTTGAAAAAAGAGCAAAAGAAAAAAAATTCGGTAAAAAAGAAATACCTCGAAGAACAATGAAACGCCTTCTTTTCATATGGATATGGGTAAGTATGCTGTTTTTAATGGCATTTCCTCTTTCGGCTGCATCGGGAACCGCCTCCGATACGGCATCCGATGAATTGAATGTGAAAGAAATGATTCTCGAACATCTTGCCGATACTTACGAATGGAAAATTGTGGGCTGGAAAAACGGGCACGTTACCGTTCCGCTTCCGGTAATTCTTTGCAGTAAAACAAGCGGGTGGCACGTGTTTATGTCATCGAAACTGCATAATGACGATAATTCACACAACGGATTTTACGTTGCTCACGAAGGAAAATACAAAGGAAAAATTGTTGAGAAAGACGTATCAGGATCCGAAATAAGGCCGTTCGACCTTTCATTGACCAAAAATGCGGCATCGCTTATTTTTTCATCTGTTTTGCTCATTATTATTATTATGAGCGTAGCCCGTTCACTAAAACGAAACCCGATGGAAGCGAAAAAAGGATTTATCGGATTGATGGAAATGTTCATCATGTCCATCAACGACGATATTATAAAACCCGCTGTGGGAAAAGATCACATGCGATATGCCCCTTTCCTGCTTACGCTGTTTTTCTTTATTTTCTTGAACAATGTTCTGGGACTTATTCCCTTGTTTCCGGGCGGGGCTAACGTTACCGGAAACATCGCCTCAACCTTTGTACTGGCCGTCGCAACCATGCTCGTTATAAATCTTACGGGAACAAAAGAATATTATAAGGAGATTTTCTGGCCCGATGTGCCGAAATGGCTCAAAGCGCCAATTCCGTTAATGCCTGCCATCGAATTAATTGGGGTTTTTACCAAACCATTTGCGTTAATGATTCGTCTTTTTGCCAATATTACTGGTGGACATTCTACCGTGATGGGATTAACAGCCATTGTTTTTGTAACGGCGAGTATGGGCACTACCATTAATGCGTCAATGTCTGCATTATCGGTTGTTTTTACCGTTTTCATTATGTTTGTGGAGTTGTTGGTGGCTTATATTCAGGCGTATGTATTTACCATGCTCTCTGCAGTTTTTATCGGGATGGCGCGCGTGGAATCGCATCACAAAGAAAAAGAACTTATTGAAACAAAGCATATTACAGTAAACAAATAAATTAATTAAAAAATTATGGAATTACTTTCAATTTTATTACAAGCTACCGGTACAAATTTAAACGTACTTGGTGCGGCTTTAGGTGTAAGCATCGCTGTTTTGGCAGCAGGATGGGGAATCGGAAAAATCGGTACTGCAGCAATGGAAGGAATTGCGCGTCAACCGGAAGCAGCCGGTGATATTCGGATGAACATGATCATTTCAGCGGCACTTATAGAAGGCGTAGCGCTGTTTGCGGTTGTGGTCTGTGGATTTATCCTTATAAAATAGCGCCTATATGTCATTGTTGACGCCTGAACCCGGACTTGTGTTCTGGATGTCGCTCTCGTTTGGGATAGTTGCATTCATTTTGATGAAATATGGATTCCCCATTATTCTACAGATGGTGAATAAGCGGAAAGATTTTATCGACAATTCGCTTTTGGCTGCCCAACAAGCGCACGAAGAACTGGCGAAAGTAAAGGAAAATAGCGAGGCAATTCTCGCACAAACTCGGCTTGAACAGACAAAGATGTTGGAATCGGCCGCACAAACCCGCGACCGGATAGTTGAAGAAGCCAAAGAACTTGCCCGGACCGAAGCCGATAAAATTGTTGCCGCTGCTCAAAAAAGGATAGAAACCGAGAAGGAAAACGCTATGCGGGCTATCCGAAGCGAAATTGCATTGCTTTCGGTCAGTGTGGCCGAGAAAATTCTTCGCGAAAAATTGGGTACGGAAGAAGAACAATCGAAAATGATTAACCGATTGATGGATGAAGTGATTATTTCAAAATCGTAAATTAATGGTGTTTTAGTTAAGCTAAATTATAATTTTTAATTGATCAAATGTTATTCTCCCTTGACCTCTCCACAAAAGAGGAGAACGTGGGCAGCAATTTATCAAAGTCGCTCCAAAGTTTTTCCCTTATACGAAGAGTTAGAGAGGTTGGGGAGTATCGCCGACAGGCGTGGAGGGGTTACGTTTAAGAATAAGAAATTAATTTATTTCTTAACAAATATCAAATCATAAACTTACAATGAACACCGGACTTATTTCCACTCGATATGCCACCGCCTTACTAGATTTTGCTATCGAACAAAATCAGCAGGAGAAGGTGTATTCCGAAATCAAAATGCTTTTGCAAATGTATTCGAATGTGGACAACTTTCGCGAAGCGTTAGCCAACCCGGCTATACGCACTTCGGAGAAAAGAAAACTCATTCACACCGCATCGGGTGGCAATGTGTCGAAACCGTTTGAACAGTTTATAGATTTGTTGCTGAAAAACAAACGGGAAGAGCGTTTACAATACATCGCGTTGCGATTTCTGGAATTATACCGGAAAAGATTCGACATTTTAAACGGCTCACTCATTACCGCCACCAAAGTTGACAGGCCTACGTACGATCGCTTAAAATCGTTTATCGAAAGTAAAACAGGCGGAACGTTAGAACTGGAGCGGCGGACGGATACTTCCATCTTGGGCGGATTTATCCTTCAAATCGGTGATAACCGATTAGATGCAAGTGTATCGGGGCAACTTCTAAGGATAAAAAATGAATTAAATGAAATAAATAAAAAAATCGTATAACATCGACAAACAAGTCAAAAATTAATTTAGATTCCTCACTTCGTTAGAAATGATAACCGCAAATGATATTTTTCTCCTGATTGTCATACTGACGATAGGAAGCATCTAA
This sequence comes from Bacteroidetes bacterium ADurb.BinA174, assembly GCA_002069095.1. GTDB lineage: Bacteria > Bacteroidota > Bacteroidia > Bacteroidales > Dysgonomonadaceae > Petrimonas. Next base: position 5,329 of record MVZJ01000038.1, read on the forward strand.
TTTTTCTTTGTCGGCAAAGTATTACATTAATTACCATAAGTTATTTATGTCCAACAATATAATAAAAACAAGCGAAGTATCGGAAGTGTTGCGAATGCAACTACAAGCAATAGACACCGATGTGCAATTCGACGAAACCGGTGTTGTCATGCAGGTCAGCGACGGCGTTGTCCGTATTTACGGCTTACGAAATGCCGAAGCAAACGAACTGCTTCGTTTCGATAACGGTGTTGAAGCCATCGTGATGAACCTCGAAGAAGACAATGTGGGCGCCGTTTTACTTGGCCCTTCGGTAGGAATTAAGGAAGGTACGACTGTAAAACGCACCAAACGGGTAGCTTCGATTTTTGTGGGCGAAGGAATGCTGGGGCGCGTAATCAACACCATTGGCGAACCTATCGACGGTTTGGGAAAAATAACCGGAGAAGTTTTCGAAATGCCGTTGGAACGAAAAGCGCCGGGAGTGGTATTTCGCCAACCCGTAAACACACCGTTGCAAACGGGGCTGAAAGCCGTGGATTCCATGATTCCCATCGGTCGTGGACAGCGCGAACTAATCATCGGCGACCGCCAAACCGGAAAAACAAGCATCGCCATCGACACCATCATCAATCAGCGCAGCAATTTTGATGCCGGCGATCCGGTATATTGCATTTACGTAGCTATCGGTCAAAAAGGTTCCACAGTTGCCGCCGCGGTGCAAACGCTTAAGGAATATGGCGCAATGGATTACACGGTTGTTGTTGCAGCAAACGGCGCCGACCCGGCGGCAATGCGGTATTACGCGCCGTTCACCGGTGCCGCCATCGGCGAGTATTTTCGCGATACGGGACGGAACGCGTTGGTGGTGTATGACGACCTTTCCAAACAAGCCGTGGCGTATCGGGAAGTTTCGCTTATTCTTCGCCGTCCTTCGGGACGGGAAGCGTATCCGGGGGATATTTTCTATCTGCATTCGCGTTTGCTGGAACGTGCGGCGCGCATCATTTCGCAGGAAGAAATGGCTGTACAAATGAATGATTTACCCGAAAGCCTGAAAGGAAAAGTAAAAGGCGGCGGTTCGCTTACCGCACTTCCCATTATTGAAACGCAGGCAGGTGATGTATCGGCATATATTCCCACGAACGTGATTTCCATTACCGATGGGCAGATTTTCCTGGAAACCGATTTGTTCAACAGCGGCAACCGTCCCGCTATTAATGTAGGAATTTCGGTATCGCGTGTGGGCGGAAACGCACAAATCAAGTCGATGAAAAAAGTGGCAGGAACACTCAAAATCGATCAGGCGCAATATCAGGAACTCGAAGCGTTCTCCAAATTCGGCGGCGATATGGATAAAGTAACCGCAATGATTATCGATAAAGGGCAAAAAAATGAACAGCTTCTTATTCAGCCACTTCACCAACCAATGAGCGTGGAAAAACAAATTGCAGTTCTTTATTGCGGAACGGAAGGATTGCTGGCGGATGTTTCGCTGGAAAAAGTTTCGGAATTCGAGAAGAATTTTCTTCACACGCTCGAACTTAATCATCAGGCAGATGTATTGGATGAGTTGAAAAAAGGCGTTATTAATGACGACGTTACAAAAATTCTGGAGACCGTTGCAGCCGATACCATCAAACAATTGTAGCAAATGCCTTCGTTAAAGGAAATAAAAAATCGGATACAGTCGGTGCGATCCACGCGAAAAATCACATCGGCTATGATGATGATTTCGTCTTCCAAATTGCGGAAGATACAGAAAATCATCGAAAACCTGTATCCGTACCAACAAAAATTGCATCAACTGATGGAGCTTTTTGTCAATTCTCAAAACGATTTTATTTCTCCTTTTGCTCAACAACAACCGATAAAACGGGTGGCTATCGTTGCTTTTTCGTCCAACACGAGCCTTGCAGGAAGATTTAACGACAACGTAATTAACGAGTTGAAATCTATAGTAAACACCTATCTTTATTTGGGAAAGGAAAATATCGAAATCTACGCCATTGGCGATAAAGTAGGGGAAGCCGCCCGAAAAATGGGTTTTGAAACGTTGAACAATTTTCGCCAAATTGCCGATAAACCATCTTATGAAGCCACTCAGCAACTGGCTTCGGATTTAATGGATATGTTTTTGAAAAAGAAATTCGATAAGGTGGAGTTAATTTATCATCACTACAAAAGTAAAAGTTCGCAGGAGCTTGTTTGCGAAACGTTTCTGCCTATTACCCTGAACACCGATGAAGACAAGTGGAATGTTCCTGAGTTCGATTATATTGTAGAGCCTGACCCACAAACCATTATGAATCAGCTTATTCCTAAAACACTAAGGCTGAAACTTTATACCGCTCATGCGGATTCCGTTTCATCGGAACATGCCGCACGAACCATCGCCATGCAAACCGCCACCGATAATGCCGACGACTTGCTCGACGAGCTCACGCTCCAATACAACAAATTGCGTCAGCAATCCATTACCAATGAGTTGTTGGATATTATCGGGGGATCGTTTGGTAGAGAAGGATGATGGTTGAACGGTTAACCAAATCGTTCAATTTTTTCTAATTCAGATAGGTTGAGAATTTGAATGTCTTTTCCATTGAATATGAGACAATTCCGTAGCGCTTAAATTCTTTCAGAAATTTTATTGTGTAGATGGCTATGGAAGCAAAATTGGCGATGTTCTGCCGCGACGAATGTGGAAAAACTTCCTGTCCCGAAAAATCATCGCTGCTGAGATACAATAGTGTTGAAGCCGATTTTCCACGCATCTGTTTATATGTAAAATGTTTCCAATAACGGCTAACTAACAATTGCCGCTTTTCACGAAAATTACGAGATGTAATGCACATCGCTACCTCAGCTTTATTCCGCCTTATTCATCGCAATAAAAGACAAAAAAAGTAAATAATGCGAGTTATTTGATGTTTTTTACATTTCATCACATTTTAAGCGAAAAGAACATCTGTTTTTTGCAAAAAACAGATAATAATCTCTATATTTGTATCGGAAAGAGAAAAAAGTTCTTATTTATAAATATCTAAAAGTCATGAGTAATCAATTAACAAGAAGAAAATTTTTGAAAACGGCTGCCATGGGAGTCGTAGGCGTAGCTGTATTTCCGCAGTTTGTAACATCTTGTCAGAACAAGAAAGCCGGAACATCTGCTGAAGATGGAATTATCCGATTGGGATTCATTGGATTAGGACAACAAGCCATGTATCTGTTGAATGGATATATGGGAATGGAAGGAGTTGAAGTTGTTGCCGGATGCGACGTTTATGGCATCAAAAGAGAGCGTTTTCTGAAACGTGTAAATGATCATAATGCCACAAAACAGAAAGCTGTGGCAGTTGACGTTTATGAAAACTACAAAGACTTGATCGCTCGCGATGATATTGATGCCGTTGTGATTGCTACACCCGATCATTGGCATGCATTCATTGCCATAGCTGCTTGCAACGCCAAGAAAAACGTGTATCTCGAAAAACCGTTGACTTTCACCATCAAAGAAGGTCAGGAATTAGTAAAAGCTGTTCGTAACAACGGAGTTATTCTTGGAGTTGGCAGCCAGCAGCGTTCCGATCCGAATTTCCAACACGCCGTGAAAATGGTACAGGAAGGCAAAATTGGTAAAATCGAAAAAATAAATGCTTATGTGGGAGCGCCTCCAAAACCATACGATCTTCCCGAAGAACCCGTTCCTGCCGATTTGAACTGGCCATTGTGGTTAGGCCCGTCAGCATTTGTACATTATAATGCTCAGCTTAATCCGCCTATCTCACTTGATCCGGAACAAAACGAACAATTCTGGGGAGCCTGGCGCTGGTACTCCGAACTGGGCGGTGGATTCACTACCGACTGGGGCGCTCATATGTTTGATATCGCACAATGGGGTTTAGGAATGGATAATAGTGGCCCGGTTGAAATTATTCCTGCCGGATATAAGGATACAAAATTCCTGACATATAAATATGCCAACGGAGTTGTGATGACGGAAGAACCTTTTGACGAAGCAAACACCAAAGGTGTGAAATTCTGGGGTGACAAAGGTTGGATTGAAGTATCGAGAGGACATTTTGTCGCTTCTGACGATAGTTTGCTGCCACCTAAAGTGGAAGAAACCGAAGGAGCTTACGAGACAAAAGTTCCGCACCTGGAAAATTTCATATCGGCTGTAAAATCGAAAACTGATCCGGTTGTTCCTGTAGAAATTGGCCATCGCAGTTGTACCGTTTGTACGCTGGGAAATATCGCTTACGAAATGAAGCGTCCGATTAAATGGGATCCGGCAGCAGAAAAATTTGTGGATGATCCGGAAGCCGATAAAAACTGGTTGTTTAATAAGACCTATACCGAAGGTTATACACTCTGATAAGAGTAATTTATAAATGTGAGGGTATCGCTTAAGGCGATATCCTCACAATGTTTTTTGCTAATCCATGTTGCGGCGTAATTTTTTAACTATCGTTATTTTATACTGATTTATTTATATCCGAATTTCATATTAGTTCCCATTTTTATATTAATCTAAAAATAATGAGTAATCAATTAACAAGGAGAAAATTTATTAAAACAGCAGCTGTTAGTGCGGTTGGTGTAACAGTACTTCCACAATTTCTGGCATCCTGTAACCAAAATAAAAAATCGAAAGGCGATAAAGCTGATGATGGTATCATTCGTTTAGGTTTCATCGGATTAGGACAGCAGGGAATAGGCCTGTTGGGTGCGTTCCTTTCCATTTCCGGTGTGGAAGTCGTAGCAGGAAGCGATGTGTATGGCATCAAAAGAGAGCGTTTTCTGAAACGCCTGAATGATCATTATGCGTCGCAACAAAAAGCAGTGGCTGTGGAAGTTTACGAGAATTATAAAGACCTTTTGGCGCGTGAAGACATTGATTCTGTTGTAATTGCCACTCCTGACCACTGGCATGGTTTCATAGCCATTGATGCCTGTAAGGCAAAGAAAAACATTTATTTGGAAAAGCCGTTGACTTTCACCATAAAAGAAGGTCAGGAATTGGTAAAGGCTGTTCGTGCAAATAATGTTATTCTTGGTGTGGGAAGTCAACAGCGCTCGGATGTAAATTTCCAACATGCCGTAAAAATGGTTCAGGAAGGAAAAATCGGAAAAGTTGACAGGGTGAATGCTTATGTCGGCCCGGGTCCACATCCGTATGATCTTCCGGAAGAACCGGTTCCGGCCGATTTGAACTGGAAAATGTGGTTAGGCCCGTTAGAATATTTCCATTATAACTCCCGATTAAATCCTCCCATCTCGCTTGATCCTGAACAGAACGAAAGTTATTGGGCCGAATGGCGTTACAACAAGGGTTTAGGTGGAGGTTTCACTACCGACTGGGGGGCTCATAATTTCGATATTGCCCAATGGGGTATAGGCATGGATAACAGCGGGCCGGTTGAAATTATTCCTGCCGGTTATCAAGACACAAAATTTCTTACCTTTAAATACGACAATGGAGTTGTAGTAACAAATGAGCCTTTTGACGAACAACATACGCTGGGAATAAAATTCTGGGGCGATAAGGGCTGGATTGAAGTTTCGAGACAATTTTACCATGCATCCGACGAAAGTCTGATGCCTCCAAAAACTGAAGTTCAGGAGGGAAAATACGAAACACGTGTTCCACACAACCAGAACTTCATTGATGCTGTAAAATCGAATGTTGACCCGATAGTTCCGGTAGAAATTGGTCACAGCACGTGTACCACCTGCAATCTCGGAAATATTGCCATTGAACTGAAACGTCCGATCAAGTGGGATCCTAAAACTCAAACATTTGTTGACGACCCTGAAGCAACAAAATACCTCACGAAAACATACAGTGAAGGTTTCTCCATTTGATAGTAAAAAAGCTGCCAAATGGCAGCTTTTTTTTGTGATTTTACGGTTTGTCTTGCGGTTTAAGCGCGATACCCAACTCATCTAATTGTTCCTGTTCAATTCGCGATGGAGCATCGATCATAACATCGCGTCCCGAATTGTTTTTTGGGAAGGCGATACAATCTCGAATACTATCCAGTCCTGCGAAAAGCGAAACCAGCCTGTCTAAGCCGAAGGCTATTCCGCCATGCGGAGGTGCGCCATACTTAAAAGCGTTCATCAAAAAGCCGAACTGCTCCTGCGCACGCTCTTCGGTAAATCCAAGCACGGAAAACATTTTCTTTTGCAAAGCGCTATCGTGTATACGGATGGAACCACCACCGACTTCCACTCCATTTATCACAAGGTCGTAAGCGTTGGCTCGAACGGCTACCGGATCTGAATCAAGTAGAGAGATGTCCTCCGGTTTTGGCGATGTAAACGGATGGTGTTTGGCGAAAAACCGATTTAGTTCTTCGTCTTTTTCTAACAACGGAAAATCAACTATCCAAAGGCACTTGTAATTATTTTTATCCCTTAATCCGAGACGGGAACCCATTTCCAAACGTAATTCACATAATTGCTTTTGTGTTTTTTCGGTCTCGCCCGCGAGAACCAAAATCAAATCACCGGGCTTGGCATTGCAGCGTTCTGCCCATTTTTTAAGAACAGCTTCGGTGTAAAATTTATCTACCGACGATTTTAACGTACCGTTTTCGTTATAGCGCACGTAAATTAATCCTTTTGCTCCAATCTGCGGACGTTTCACAAAGTCTGTCAGTTCGTCTAATTGTTTGCGGGTGTACGATGCACAGCCTTCGGCACAAATTGCAGCAACGTATTCCGAAGAATCGAAAACTACGAAATTGCCACCTTCCGTCAAATCCTTCAGTTCAACAAACTTCATTTCGAAACGGATATCAGGCTTATCCGATCCGTATTGCTGCATGGCATTGGTATAGCTCATCCGTGGAAAATCGGGTAAGTCTATACCTTTTTGTGTCTTGAAAAGATGTTTTGTCAGTCCTTCAAACATATTTAGTACATCTTCCTGTTCAACGAATGACATTTCGCAGTCTATTTGGGTAAATTCCGGCTGGCGATCGGCGCGTAAATCTTCATCGCGGAAGCATTTCACTATCTGGAAATAGCGGTCAAATCCCGAAACCATCAGCAATTGCTTAAACAACTGAGGCGATTGCGGCAAAGCGTAAAACTCACCGGGGTTCATTCGTGAAGGTACGACAAAATCGCGGGCGCCCTCTGGTGTAGAACCGATAAGCACAGGGGTTTCCACTTCCAGGAAATTTCTTTCATCCAGATATTTGCGTGTTTCAAACGCTATCTTATGGCGAAGTTCGAGGTTTTTGCGCACCACGTTGCGACGTAAATCCAGATATCGGTATTTCATTCGTAAATCATCACCGCCGTCAGTATCGGTTTTAATGGTAAAAGGTGGAGTTTGCGCAGCATTTAAAACTGTAATTGCCGTAGCGATTATTTCAATATCTCCCGTGGGAATATTTTGATTTTTGCTTGTTCTTTCTGCTACTTTCCCCGTTACCTGAATCACGTATTCACGTGCCATTTTGTTGGCTCTCTCACAAAGATCGTGGTTTACTTCCTGATTAAAAGACAGTTGAGTTATTCCGTATCGGTCGCGCAGATCGATAAAAGTCATACCGCCCATTTTACGAATTTTGTGTACCCAACCCGAAAGAGTTACTTCCTTATTCACATCGGCGATTCGCAATTCGCCACAAGTCCTGTTTCTGTACATATTTTGCTAATTGCAATTTTAAAACTGCAAATTTACACATTTCTATCGTTGAAATGGCTTAACGAATAAAAAAAGGTGAAAAGTTTTGAAATTATCGGGATAAGTTGTACTTTTGCACCCGAATTTTCGGGGTGTAGCACAGTCCGGTTAGTGTGCCTGCTTTGGGAGCAGGAGGTCGCGAGTTCGAATCCCGCCACCCCGACGAATAAAAACTACTTGTAATCTTTTTTACGGGTGGTTTTTTGTTTTTATTTAATTTTTCTACTCCTTGAAAATATCTATTCTTTTGGTCGCATCCAAGAGTGGCAGCGGGATAGCTATAAGATCTATGGAGTAGTGCATTAGGTTGTTGTCAGCAGTGTTGTTGCAGATAAGACTAACTTCTCGCGGAGATCTTGTCTTCGAACCCAATAAGTTATCGTCTTTATCATAAAAATCCATGACTATATGCCTTTCGCCCTTCAAAAAGGCAACGGGTTCCGGCATATCTATTTCACCGTTTTTTACTGTAAATTCCAGATGAAAAGATTCATAGCCATAGCCGTATCCGTATGCGCCATCGTTATGTCCGCCCCAATTGTAAAATCTTTCGGCTCTTTTCGAGATAACTTGATTTGTTATTTCAAGTTCAACGCCATGCGAAGTAATAATATAATCTGTTTTAACTCCACCAAGCTTTTCCGACAGGTTCTGAGCTTGAAGAAAACTACTCAATAGTAGGTTCACACTGATGATAAAGATAATTGTTGTAAGTTTTTTCATTTTTTTCTCGTATATATAAAAGTATTATTTAATCAAAACGACGATAATATCCATTACATTTGTTCCCGTATTTCCGATGATGATATGCCCTCCGACTTGTTGGAAAAAGTGATAGGAATCCGAATTTTGAAGAAAAGATTGAGGATTGATGTTTTTCATTGCGGCATTTGCCATTATTTTGTTATCAATAACGGCTCCGGCCGCATCGGTGGGACCGTCCGTACCGTCGGTTCCGGCACAGAGAACGGTAATATCTTTCGCCGAATCGATTCTTGTGGATAAATACAAGGCCAAATGCTGATTGCGACCGCCCAATCCGTTTCCCGAAACTTTTACGGTAGGTTCTCCGCCAAAGAGTAGACAAATAGGTTTACAGTGAACCGATAGATGGTTCTCGGTTTTTTTCAAAATAAAATCGGCAGCTTGGGTGACATCGCCTTGTAAGCTATCGGTTATGATGTGTGTTTCAAAATCCAATTTGTTTGCTGTTTTTGCCGCGCTTTCCAGTGCAATGCGATTACTCCCGATAATATAGTTATGTACGTTTTGAAAAACCGGATTATCGGGTTTGGGAGTTTCGGAAACTGATTCGTTTGCACCTTCGTGCAAATAACTCAGTATAGGTACAGGGAGAGAGTTGTTCAACGAATACTTTTCGATAACGGCCAATGCGTCCGCAAAAGTACTTGAGTCGCCCACTGTAGGCCCGGATGCGATGACATCCAGCCTGTCGCCGATAACATCTGACAAAATCAAACTGATTGTCGTGGCCGGATAAATCGCTTTAGCCAATTGTCCACCTTTCACGTTCGACAAGTGCTTGCGTACGGTATTGATTTCAGTGATGTCCGCACCGCATTTTACCAGCAATTCATTGGTGCGTTTCAAATCATCGAGCGAAGCTCCTTCGGGGAAATCGGCCATCAACGCCGAGGCTCCACCCGATATCAGGCAAATAACCAAATCATTTTCGTTAGCTTGCTGTGCGATATATAGCATCTTTTGAGTACCTTTTACACCTTCGGCGTCCGGTATCGGATGCCCAGCTTCGGTAAGTGTCAGGTATTTTAACTCCGTTCCGTGCCCGTACTTCGTAACGACGTGTCCGTCCGTTATGTTGTCGCCTAGAATATTTTCGGTTTCCTTTGCCATCAACGCGGCTGCTTTTCCGGCTGCCAGCACGTAAATATGTTGGAAATGTGATAAAGGGAATGTCTTTTCTGCGATTTGCAATTCACCTCCGGAAAGCTTCATCCCCGATTGTATCAGCTTTTCCGGCAGTACACTATCGACTCCGGCAAGAAATATTTCTTCGGCTATCTTTCTCATCTGTTACAACATAAAAAATGAAGCTATCCAAACACACAGAAACGTAATGATTCCCATCACGATGGTAGCTGAAGAATAGACTTTGAGCGTCGTATTCGAACTGATTCCCGAAAAGCGTGAAACCACCCAGAAATAGGAGTCGTTGGCGTGGGAAACCATCATTGAACCGGCTCCCATTGAGAGCATTGCCAGAAGTTTTCCGGTTTCGGAATCCAGTCCCAGAGCAGGTAGCATCGGCGCAATGAACGAAGCAGCCGTGATAATAGCAACGGTAGAAGAACCTTGCGCGGTTTTCAGAATCGTAGCGATGAGAAACGGAACGGCAAGTCCTAAGCCCGTTTGCAAGAGAAACTCGCCGGCATAGGCGCCCACACCGGTTTCTTTGATTACCAGTCCGAACATTCC
>MVZJ01000039.1 GCA_002069095.1 Bacteroidetes bacterium ADurb.BinA174
CCGCCAGTGGTATTGCCGCCACACATTCGTGCTATTCAGGAATTAGATAAACTCAAAGCTGAGAAAATTTGGCAACAGGGCAGGGAGAAGGAATATTACACGAAGATTACCGATATTTTGCGTACATACATGTTTGAACGATACAGGATGAACGCCATGGAAATGACTTCGGGAGAAATCCTGACGGAAATAAGAAAGAGATCGGAAGATGATTCCGTTTACAATAATTTGGTTCAGATCCTATCGGTGGCCGATATGGTGAAATTCGCGAAGCACAAGCCGCATGCAGATGAAAACGATTTAAGCCTGATGAACGCTTATTTCTTTGTCAACCAAACGCGTGAACCGGATCCATTACCGGATAAAAAAGAACAAGAAAAATTAAAAGAAGAAATTGAAAAAAGATAAATAGATCGAAAGACAGAACATGCTTAAAAAGTCTGAAATCTGAAAGTCTTAAAAGAAAATGCAATTCGCCAACCCTACATATCTCTATCTGTTGCTGATGCTTGCTCCGCTTATCGCATGGTACGTCATTCGTATGTCCAAAATGCAGGCATCGTTCAAGCTTGCATCCACTAATGCTTTCAAAGGGAAGAGTAGGGGATTTAAAACGTACATGCGGCATCTTCCGTTTGCGTTGAGGATGATCGCACTGGCGTTGGTCATCATTGTAATTGCCCGCCCGCAGGCGGTGGATAGTTGGGAAGAATCGGAAACGCAGGGAATTGACATCGTATTGGCGCTTGACGTATCGGGATCGATGCTGGCGCAGGACTTACAACCTAACCGGCTGGAAGCCGCAAAAAAAGTTGCTGCCGAATTCATTACTGACCGGAAAAATGATAATATCGGGTTGGTGATTTTCGCCGGTGAAAGTTTCACGCAGTGTCCCATGACGACAGACCACAAAGTATTACTTAATTTGCTAAACGGCATCGACTTCGGGCTTATCGAAGACGGAACGGCTATCGGACTTGGATTGGCAAATGCCGTGAATCGACTAAAAGACAGTGAGTCAAAATCAAAAGTGGTGATTCTGCTGACGGACGGTTCAAACAATCGCGGACAAATTGCACCGCTTACAGCGGCAGATTTGGCTCAAAGTTACGGTATCCGGGTTTATACCATTGGTGCCGGAACAAAAGGGATGGCGCCTACGCCGGTGCAAACTCCTTTTGGAATGCGTCTGCAAAACATGCCGGTGGATATTGACGAAAAAACGCTCACTGAAATTGCTTCGTTGACGGGAGGTAAGTACTTCCGCGCCGAAGACAACGAAAGTTTGAGCAATATATACAACGAAATCGATAAACTGGAGAAATACCTCATCAACGTGCAAAACGTTACCCGTAAACAAGAGTTGTTTCTGCCTTTTGCGCTGCTCGCGCTGGTATTGATTTTCGTGGAATTGATTTTGGGAAGAACGTGGTTGAGGAATATACCATAAAAAGTTGTCAGTCATTAGTTTTGAGTTGTGAGTAGACGTTACATGCAATGTCTCCCAGCAATAGTAAAAGTACATAAATAGTAAATAGTCCCTTTTACAGGGAATTTAGGGGTAAAATGTTTAAATTCGCAAATCCTGAATACTTGTATTTGTTTATCGCCATGCCATTTTTGGTGGCGCTCTATATTTATTTGAACATCAGAAAACGTAACGATGTGAAGAAGCTCGGTGTGCTTACAACCATCAAAAAAATGATGCCTGAGTTGTCGCTCAAGCGTTCGTATCTGAAATTTTGGTTGATTTTTGCCGCACTTTGCACCGGGATCATTATGATTGCCCGTCCGCAGTTTGGCACGAAAGTTGAAAACGTGGAGAAAGAAGGAATTGAACTGGTAATTGCAATAGACGTTTCCAATTCTATGCTGGCTCGTGATGTTTCACCCGACAGATTGACACGAGCAAAACAAATTTTATCGCGGATTATTGATGTTCGCAAGAACGATAAAGTGGCGCTCATTGTCTTTGCCGGAGAGGCTTATGTGCAAATGCCGCTCACATCCGATACGCAATCGGCAAAGCTGTTTTTAAATACTATCGACCCGAGTCTTGTTCCTGTGCAGGGGACAGCCATCGGCGAAGCTATTAATTTGGGAGTGAACTCGTTTTCGAGTGATCAGGATGTGGATAAAGCGATGATTCTCATTACCGACGGTGAAGACCACGAAGGAAACGCCAATGAAGCTGCCAAGCAAGCTTCCGACGCCGGAATTATGGTAAATGTCATTGGTATCGGTTCGGTGGAAGGAACGCCGGTACCTGACTCCGAATACAGTAATAATTATAAATCCGATAGCGAAGGGCAAGTGGTTGTATCGAGATTGAACGAACAAATGGCGCAGGAAATTGCTCAAAACGGTAGAGGGTTGTACGTGCAGGCCGATAACTCCAATACCGCTATCCGTGCATTAGAAACAGAACTGAATGAGTTGGAAACCAAAAAAACAACCAGTCTTTCTTATTCGGAATACGACGAAAAATTTCCGTTTTTTGCATGGATTTTATTGATTATCCTCATCATCGAATTCCTGATTTACGAAAAGAAAAATCCGTTGTTTAAAAACATTCGCTTATTTAAATGAAATCGAACATATTGAAATATAGTTTGTTATTATTGATGATTACTTTTTCAGTATCGTTATCGGCACAAAAAGACGTGCGGAAAAACGTTCGGAAAGGCAACAAGGCGTATCATCAGCAAAAATTTTCGGAAGCGTTCACGTTTTACAATGATGCGTTGACCGAAAACCCGTCGTCTCCCGAAGCTAACTATAATACGGGCAATACGCTTTACCGGCAAAAAGAGTGGGATAAATCAGTTGAATCCTACAATCAGTTTTTGGCATTGGAAAAGGAAAATCCAAAAAAATTATCGGCTGCGTGGCACAATATAGGAAATTCGTTGTTGCAAAAGAAAGAACTCGAGAAATCGATGGAAGCCTACAAAATGGCTCTCCGCATCAATCCCGAGGACGATGAAACGCGTTATAATCTGGCTGTTGTACAAAAAATGATTCAGGATCAGGAAAAAGAACAGCAGGAGCAGCAGGAGCAGCAACAAGACCAAAATCAGCAGCAGGAACCGCAAAACCAGCAAGATAAGCCGAAGAAACCCGAAGAGCCGCAAGAACCCGAACAAATGTCGCGCGATAATGCCCGTCAGTTGTTGCAGGCCATTGAGCAAGACGAGCGTGAAACGCAGGAAAAAGTAAACAAGATAAAAGCAGAGGAACGAAAACAAAAGGCCGATGAGAACAGGCGGAGAAACAGGGATTGGTAACAGCAGATTTACGATTTTTAGATTACTTCATCGCGTTCAGAATAAAAATTTAATATTATAACAGTTTGAAAGTATTCAATTAGTTAATGATAAATTTTCTACAAAAATATAAAATAACATCCTTTCTTCTGGTCTTACTTTTGACCGGAACGATTGCTACGCACGCGCAGGTAACTTTCCGTGCATCGGCGCCGAATGGGGTGGTAAAGGGTGAACAGTTCCGGTTGAGCTACACGCTTAATCAGGAAGGTAAAGACCTTCGATTACCCGATTTAAAAGGGTTCGAAGTGCTTTTCGGCCCTTCTACGTCGCGCAGTTTCAGCCAGCAAACCATTAACGGAAAAACCACTTCCGAAAATTCGGTTACATATACCTACATTTTGGTTGCTCCCGAAGAAGGAACTTTCACCATTGAACCGGCATCCATTACCGTTGATGGCGGCAATTACCGCTCCAACTCTCTTACAATAAAAGTTCTTCCACCCGATAAAGCGGCTGAAAACCGGCGAGGTGGCAATTCCGAATCAGGCTCTGCATCTGCGCCAAGCGCGACGGTTAGCGCCAACGATGCTTTTATCCGCGCTATCGTATCGAAAAACAATGTTTATGAACAGGAAGGATTTACAGTTACTTTTAGATTATATACAACGTTAAACATTACCGATTTGGGTAAAATCGAGTTTCCCGAATTCGAAGGTTTTATGGTGGAAGAAGTTCCCATCGCATCTAATCAGCAACTGCAGATGGAGCGCTTTAACGGACGTAATTACTATACCGCTAATTTGAAAAAAACATTGTTGTTCCCTCAACGTTCGGGTAAAATTACCATTCCGTCGGGACGATTAGAAATGGTGTTTTCAGTTCCGTCCGGAAAAAGAGTTTCCACTTTCTTTGGTACTCAGGAAGTAATGGCCGATGTAAAAAAAGCATTGGTTACCAATCCGCTGGCAATAAATGTGAAGCCGCTACCTGCTGGAAAACCCGCAAACTTTTCCAACGCGGTGGGAACATTTACTTTTACTCCATCCATTAGCACACGGCAAACTCGCGCCAACGAGCCCGTTACCATTGCCATTACCATATCGGGAACCGGGAATTTGAAACTTATTCAGAATCCCGAGATTAAATTCCCGACCAATTTTGAAGTTTACGACCCGACGGTGAACAACAATTTTCAGGTTACCACAAACGGGTTGACAGGCTCCCGTAAAATTGAATATCTTGCCATTCCGCGATACGAAGGCAATTACAATATTCCGGCCATTGAGTTCTCGTATTTCGATCTGAATACCAATTCTTATAAAACTGTAAATTCATCTGAATATAATTTGCAAATTGCCAAAGGCGATCCCGGCAAAGCATCGACAAGCAGTTACGTGAATCAGCAAAACGTTCGTGTGGAGCAGGATATCCGTTTCTTGAAAACCGGTGAACCCCAATATCAATACAAAAACAGTTTCTTTGCCGGTTCGATCGGATACTGGCTGTGGTATTTAATTCCGCTTATTTTATTCGTTGTTTTCTATGTTTTTAACCGTAAAATCGCTAAAGAAAACGCTAATGTGGCGCTGATGCGAACAAAAAAAGCGAATAAAATGGCTATTAAAAGGCTGAAAGTGGCTGAAAAATACCTGAAAGCGCACGATAAAGAGCATTTTTACGATGAAGTACTTCGGGCGCTTTGGGGATATTTCAGCGATAAATTGTCCATACCTGTTGCGAATTTGACGAAAGACAATATCGAAAAAGAATTATCCAATTATGGAATCGGAAATGAATTGATCGGTAAGTTTATGCAAATTCTCAACACGTGTGAGTTCGCCCGCTATGCTCCTGCCGAAAGCGATGCCGCAATGGACAAGTTGTATAGCGAAACCGTTGAAGTTATCGGTGAAATGGAAAGTAAATTGAAAAGAAAGTAGTATGAAAATATTAAAATATGTATTCATTATAGTTTTGCTTTTTTGCGCTGCTTTATCTTATGCGCAAAGTACGGTGGAATTGGCATCGGAAGCCTATCGCACCGAAGATTATAAAAAAAGCATTCAACTATACGAACAAGTGTTGGCGCAAAATGTATCGGAAGGAAAAGAATCGGCAGAAATTTACTATAACTTGGGTAATGCCTATTTCAGAAATGGGGAAACGGCAAAAGCTATTTTGAATTACGAGCGGGCGCTACTACTCAACCCCGGCGATAGCGATATCCGGCACAATCTTCGTTTTGCCCGTACACGTATCGAGGATAAAATTGATACGTCCGATAGTTTTTTCCTGACAAACTGGGTGAACAGTTTCAAAAATCTGTTCAGTTCCAATACGTGGGCAAATATCGCAATTGCGCTTTTTATGGCCTTTCTGGCTTGCATTGCTGCTTTTCTCTTTGTCAGAAGAATGTGGATAAGAAAAACCGCATTCTACGCCGGCATCGTTATTTTTGTTTTTATGCTTGTTGCCAATTTGTTTGCATTCAACCAGAAAAACAGCCGTATCAATCGGAATACGGGAATAGTAATGGCAGCATCGGCTTCTATTATGACGTCGCCCGATGCCAACAGCCAAGAGCTTTTTCGCTTGCACGAAGGGACCAAAGTGAAACTCAATAAAACCGACGGAAACTGGATTGAAATAGAAATTGCCAACGGCAGCGTGGGGTGGACATCAAAAGAAAATGTGGAGGTTATTTGAAGAATCAAGTACCAAGATAGATAACAATAAACTTATAGACAATAAGACGACAAATAATTTATACAGATACACCCATTGTCAAAATTGAACCAAAAGGGAATGAATATAGTCAAGAACAGTAGAAACGATGTGCTCACTGTCTGTGCAAAGACATGCAGTAAAACAATTCAGCGCAAAAGTCTTGGCTCTAATGTCTTGGCTCTTTGTTCTAAAATTATAAACAAATGAAAGAAGCGGTAGAAAATCTATTACCATACGAACGGAATTTGTTTTTTACCTTAAACGGTAGTGATTCTTTATTTTTAGACAACGTTTTTTGGACTTATACCGGCAGATTTGTTTGGGTTTTGCTGTGGTTGTTTTTGTTGGTAATGTTTTTTTACAAAACACCGCGTAGAGAAGGAATCTTAGCTGCAGTTTTTTTCATTTTGGTTATCGTGGTCTGCGATCAGGTTTCTTCCGGATTAATAAAACCGTTTTTTGAAAGATTGCGGCCGACTCGCCACCCCGATTTCAAGGATTTGGTGGATATTGTAAACGGTTATCGGGGAGGCGGATTCAGTTTTGTATCTGGACACGCCACCAACAGTTTCGGGCTTGCGGTATTTATGCTGCTCCTTTTCAGAAACCGATGGGTTACCGTTCCTGTATTGATTTGGGCAACCCTCAACAGCTATTCAAGAATCTATCTCGGTGTACATTTTATTTCGGATATAGTTGGCGGAATAATTGTAGGTTCGTTGCTCGGATGGTTTATGTACATTATTTATTCGTGGATTCGGCGCCGGTTTTTTCGGATTCCGTATTCTAAGAGAAATTTGTCGCCATATTCTGTTCAGCACGGCAATTTTGTCGGTATCTTCATGTTGGCATATATCGCATTAATAATAATTTTTAGTCCTTTTTTAACAACTTTACCTCATTGAAGTTTGTTTAGATGGTGAAAGCAGCATTTTCATAAATTTTTAATGAAAATAATTGGCGTTATCTGAAATATTGTGTAAGTTTAGGGCATAATTTACTAACAAGATTTATGAATCATAAAAAATTAAAAAACCATGGCAAGAACTCTCACTTTTAACGAATTAAGAGCATTGAAAGACAAGCTCCCTGACGGTAGTATCCATCGAATAGCTGAAGAATTGGGGCTAAAACCCGAGACCGTAAGAAACTATTTTGGTGGATACAATTACAGAGAAGGCAAAAGCATCGGCGTTCATATTGAACCCGGTCCCGGTGGTGGCATAGTTGTTTTAGATGACTCTACTATATTCGATAAAGCGTTATCAATATTGGGACTTGAAGATTATCCTGTTTACCATACAGAACCTGCTGAGGAAGAGGATAATATTTAAGCTTTTCTAAAAGATGAAACCCAATATTTGCCTTTAATATCAACAAATATTGGGTTTTTTCTTTTGATTTTGAAAAAACTATTTTAACGATAAGAACATGAAAAAAGACGACAAAAAACAAGACAACACCGAACAAAAATTAGTAACCGTTGCCATTCATTCATACGAAAAAGCAGTCATTCTTAAATCGATTCTCGAATCGGAAGGAATTCCGGCTGTTATTCACGGAGTAAGTATCATTCAACCTACCGTTCCGGGGAACGTGCGTGTGAGGATAAACGAAAACGATTTGCCGAGGGCGCTCACCATCATCGAACAAGTGGATTTTACATCCAGTGTTGAATCGATGGATGACCTTGATAAAGTGAAAGTCAAAAACGAAATATTAATTCCCGTGGATTTTTCGGATTACACGATGAAAACCTGTGAATTCGGATTCAATCTCGCTTTTGATACCGGATGCGATGTGAAGCTCATCCACTCTTTCTTCACCCCCTATTATCCCATGGCCGTACCTTTTGGAGATTCTTTCTCTGTTCAAACTTCCGATAAAGATCTTTACAAGAACATCAAGGATAAAACGGAATCGGAAATGAGCGCATTGGCCAAAAACATCAAACAAAAAATTGCAGATAAAGAATTTCCCGATGTCAAGTTTTCATACATGCTGATGGAAGGTCTCCCCGAAGAAGAGGTCATCTCTTATTCCAAAAAGCAACGCCCGCGGGCTATTGTCATGGGTACCCGAGGAAGCAACGCAAAAGACCTTGACCTGATCGGTAGTGTTACTGCTGAAGTGATTGACGGCTGCAGAACACCGATTTTCGCCATTCCCGAAAATTCTAAAGATCAGGACATTTCCCAAATGAAGAACATCCTTTTCCTGACCAACTTCCGTGAACGTGAATTTAAGGCTTTCGATATCATGATGGGGTTCATAAAACCTTATCCCATAAAAGTGTATCTGGCTCACATGGCAAAAAAAGAGGACGTTTGGGATGAAATTAAGTTGTTGGGAACTCAAAAGTACTTGAAAGAACAATACCCCGATCTCGACATCGAATATAAAGTGATTGACCGCGACAAACAACTGGAAGTCATTCTCGAAGAATTTGTGGAAGAAAATAAAATCGACATGATTGCTATGTCAAGTTCGAGAAGAGGGCTTTTCGCACGAATTTTCAATCCGGGAATCGCGCGAAGGATGCTTTTCCATTCCGATACGCCGTTGCTGGTGATTAAGGGATTATAATGTTAAAAGAAATTATATAAAAGAAAAGTCCGAACAAATGAAATGTTCGGACTTTTTGGTATGTTAGACATGATATTAACTCGCATTAATCAAAGCTACTTTCCTGTTTTTTCCCCGATTTTTATCTTTAATTGCGATGAATAATGCGGGTTAAAATGTCCGCTGAATACACTTACACAATGATGATCGTTAACAATAAGACTTACATAAAGTAAGAGTATTGTGGAGAGTACCAATCCTATAATCTGTATGAAAATTCTACTATAAGCAAAGTTTACTATGACATAAATCAAGGTTTTATTGGCTTTGACGATACAAAAAACAATATTCAATTCCGTTTGATCAACTAAATATCAAACAATGTATTTCAACTCGTAACCCTACAACTCGCAACCTAAAAAACACTATCTTTGCAACTCAATATAAAAAAGGAACGAATAACAATGCAAAAACCATCCATACCAAAAGGAACGCGTGATTTTTCGCCGGAAGAAATGGCGAAACGCAACTATATTTTCGACACGATAAAAGAAGTATATCAACTCTACGGTTATCGCCAAATCGAAACGCCGTCGATGGAAAATCTTTCCACGCTTATGGGAAAATATGGCGAAGAGGGCGACAAATTGCTGTTTAAAATTCTAAATTCGGGCGATTTTCTTTCGAGCATGAATGTTGATGACATCAAGGAAGGAAATTCGGCAAAAACAGCAACTAAAATTTCCGATAAAGGTTTGCGATACGACCTTACCGTGCCATTTGCACGATACGTGGTAATGCACCGCAACGAAATCACGTTTCCGTTCAGACGCTATCAAATTCAACCTGTTTGGCGTGCCGACCGTCCGCAAAAAGGACGCTACCGCGAATTTTTCCAATGCGATGCCGATGTGGTTGGTTCCGATTCGTTGCTCAATGAAGTGGAATTGCTTCAAATTATCGACGAAGTTTTCCGTCGTCTGAATATTCGTGTAAGCATCAAGCTGAACAACCGCAAAATTCTTTCCGGAATTGCTGAAATAATAGGCGAAGCCGATAAAATTACCGACATCACGGTTGCAATCGACAAATTGGATAAAATCGGGTTGGAAAAGGTAAACGAAGAGTTGCGAAGCAAAGATATTCCGCAGGAAGCAATCGATAAATTGCAACCAATTATTTTGTTGAGCGGAACAAACAGAGAAAAAATCGCCACGCTCAAAAATACCTTGGCAACATCCGAAATCGGACTGAAAGGTATTGAAGAGTTGGAATTTATACTCGATAAAATCGAACTTTTACATATCGGTTGCGACTTGGAGTTGGATTTGACTTTGGCGCGCGGTCTCAACTATTATACCGGAGCAATTATCGAAGTGAAGGCGTTGGATATGGAAATCGGAAGTATCACCGGAGGCGGACGATACGACAACCTGACAGGTATTTTCGGACTTCCCGACGTATCGGGTGTTGGAATTTCATTCGGTGCCGACCGTATTTACGATGTGCTCAACTATCTCGACTTATTCCCCGAAAAAGCGACTCATGCAACCGAATTACTTTTTGTAAATTTCGGAGAAAATGAGCAAAACTACATCCTGCCACTTCTGGCACAAGTACGTAAACATGGTATTTCTGCCGAAATTTATCCCGACGAGGCAAAAATGAAAAAGCAATTTACATACGCCGACAATAATAAAATTCCTTTTGTAGCAATCGTTGGTGCAAATGAAATTGCGGAAAAGAAAGTTACGTTGAAAGATATGAAAACGGGAGAGCAAGAGCTGATTTCTGTTGAAGAGTTGATTGCAAGGATTTCACGACCCCATTAATATGTTATCCATCGATAATCTAACCGTCCGATTCGGCGGATTTACACTACTCGACGAAATTTCGTTTGTTCTAAACAAAAACGAACGAATAGCTCTTGCCGGAAAAAACGGAGCAGGAAAATCGACAATACTCAAACTTATTGCCGGACTGCGAATGCCGACAAGTGGCACTATTTCCCGACCGAAAGAGATTACTATCGGCTATCTGCCACAACATATGACACTTAGCGACACTCGCACGGTGAAAGAGGAAGCCGCTATAGCTTTCGACCATTTACAGGAGCTGGAAAGTGAGTTGCAGCATCTGCGTAAACAAATAGAGGAGCGAACTGATTACGAATCGGAGGAGTACAATCATATTATTCAGCGTTCTACCGACGTGCAGGAACTTCTGTTGATGTCGGGAATCAACGATTTTGAAGCTGAAATCGAAAAAACATTGTTGGGTTTGGGATTTAATCGTTCCGATTTCAATCGCCCTACAAGTGAGTTTAGCGGCGGTTGGCGAATGCGTATCGAGTTAGCGAAAATTCTATTGCAAGCACCCGATGTGTTACTTCTCGACGAGCCAACAAACCATCTCGACATTGAATCTATCCAATGGCTCGAAAACTTCTTAACCACTCGTGCTCATGCAGTTATATTGGTTTCGCACGATAAAGCATTTTTGGATAATGTAACTACACGAACTATCGAAATAGTGTTGGGAGATATTCACGATTATAAAGTCAACTACTCAAAATATCTCGAACTACGTAAGGAGCGACGTGAACAACAGATACGTGCATTTGAAAATCAGCAAAAGCAGATACAAGATACCGAAAGGTTTATCGAGCGATTTCGATATAAAGCCACAAAATCGAATCAGGTGCAATCGCGCATCAAGCAACTGGAAAAGATTGACCGCATAGAGATTGACGAAGTAGATAATTCCAAACTAAATCTGAAATTTCCGCCTGCACCACATTCCGGTTCATATCCGGTTATCGCGGAAAATTTGTCAAAAAGTTACGGCGATCATCTTGTGTTTTCCGATGTTGAGCTAACCATATCGCGAGGCGAGAAAGTGGCACTTGTTGGTAAAAACGGCGAAGGGAAATCCACCTTTGTGAAGTGCATTATGAACGAAATTGATTTTGAGGGAAAACTGGAGTTGGGACACAATGTTCAGATAGGATATTTCGCTCAAAATCAGGCACAACTATTAGATGATAATCTTACCGTTTTTGAAACGATTGATTATGCTGCCACGGGCGATATTCGCTTTAAAATTCGCGATATTCTCGGTGCATTTATGTTTGGTGGAGAGGCTTCCGATAAGAAAGTGAGCGTTCTGTCGGGTGGAGAACGAAGTCGTTTGGCTATGATACAACTTTTGCTTCAACCCGTCAATCTACTCATTCTCGACGAGCCGACAAACCACCTTGATATTCCTTCAAAAGAGGTGTTGAAACAAGCCATTAAAGAGTTCGACGGAACTGCAATTATCGTTTCGCACGACCGCGATTTTTTAGACGGATTGATTACCAAAACTTTCGAATTTGGTGGCGGAAAAGTCGTTGAACATATTGGCGGAATTTACGATTTCCTATCGAAGAAAAATATCGAAAACCTACAAAAGTTGGAGATTTCCGCAAAAGAATCGACTGCAACAGAAACTATCGAAACAATTTCCGAAAACAAACTATCTTATTTAGAACAAAAAGAGCGAAACAGAGAGATACGAAAATTAGAGAGACAGATTGAGGAATCGGAAAATAAAATTACCGATTTTGAACAAAAAATTACCAATTTTGAAACTCAACTATCCACACCCGAAGGCGCAGCTGATATGGAGTTGATGAAACATTATCTTGAAACAAAAAACAAGTTGGATGAGGTTATGAAGAGTTGGGAAAGGTTTGTGTTGGAGTTGGAAGAGCTAAATTAATTTGAGTTCCGAGTTTCGAGTATGTAGTATTTCTTTGCGAGCGTTGCGAAATATCTTTGCGGTCGTTGCGTGAAACAAAAATTAATATAGGCTTTTGCCGTTGATACAAACTATCACAAAAAATCCAAATAGAGTAAATGAAAAGAATCAGCAAATTCATATTCAACAAAATACTCGGGTGGAGAGTGGAAAACGTTCTTCCCGATATTCCCAAGTGCGTTATAGCAGTTGCGCCACATACAAGCAATTGGGATTTTATCATCGGCAAACTTGCCTATTGGTCTATTGGCAGAACAGCCAACTTTTTAATCAAAAAAGAGTGGTTTTTCTTCCCTTTCAATCTATTTTTCAGAAGTTTGGGAGGAATTCCGGTTGAGAGAAACAAAAAAAGCTCGATGACCGAAACTTTGGCTGCACAGTTTAGCAAACACAACCAATTGCAACTTGCTATCGCACCCGAAGGAACACGAAAAAGAGTTGATAAATGGAAAAAAGGATTCTATTTTATTGCACTAAAAGCCAAAGTACCTATTGTTTTAGTTGGATTGGATTATGGAAAGAAAGTCGCATCATTTTTAGATGTAATTCATCCGACAGGTGACTATGAATCAGATATTATAAAGATAAAATCATACTATAAAGGAATAACAGGAAAACATCCAAATAATTTTGCAATATGAAATATTTTAGCGAAGTAAATTTTGCCGTAACAGTTTGTGACAAAGATGGTAAAATAGTTGAGATGAATAATCGCTCTCTACAAGTAAATCAAAAAGAGGGCGAAAATTTGGTTGGCGGTAATGTTATTGATTGCTATCCCGAGCTGGCAAGAACAAAACTGATAGATTTGATGAATTCTCAAAAATCAAATGCCTACACAATCGAAAAAAACGGAGTAAAAAAACTTATCTATCAAACCCGTGGTACGAAAATGGCGAATATATGGGATTAATGGAACTCTCGATTGAAATTCCGTTTGAAATGGAATACAAAATCAGAAAACCAAAAATATAGAGCTAATCTTCATCTTTAAAATCTAATGTCAATTGTACGGGTAGATTTGCTAATAGAGTGGTATCGCTTTCGGCATTTTTCAGTGTTAATCCCATTAACCGGATTTTTCTGTCTTCGATATCGTCCACTTGTAAAAGCAATTCTTTTCCTAAATCGAAAAGGTGGTCGTAAGTTCTTAAATAATATTCTACGGTTTTACTGCGTGTGATAACGGTAAAATCGGCGTATTTTATTTTCAGCGTCAATGTTTTGGCGAGAAAGTTCCGTTTATCCGCTCGTCGATGTACTTCCTTGGCAATATCGTTTAAAGCGCGCAATAAATCGACCATTTCATAGAGGTCTTCTGCAAAAGTTTCTTCAGTCCCCAACGACTTGCGTACGTATTCCGATTCCACTTCCCGCTCATCGATACCCCTAACAAACTGATAGTACATGCTTCCCATTTTCCCGAAATGGCGAACGAGTTCCGCTTCGTCATACTGCTTCAAATCGAATCCGTTTTTTATTCCCAATTCGTGCATACGCTGGGCGGTAACTTTTCCTACACCGAAAAATTTTTCGATAGATAGTTTTTCAAGAAACCGTTCAGCTTTTTCGGGTGTAATCACATACAAACCGTTCGGTTTATTGTAATCGGATGCGATTTTTGCCAAAAATTTGTTGTAGGAAACTCCGGCAGAAGCAGTTAATCGGGTTTGTTGGTAGATTTTTTGTTTGATTTCTTTGGCAATTTGCGTAGCGATTTCTATCTCTTTTTTGTTTTCGGTAACATCCAAAAAGGCTTCATCGAGCGATAACGGTTCAACTTTATCGGTGTACTCGCGAAAAATTTGCGTTATCTGACTCGACACCGCTTTATAAACTTCAAAACGGGGCATCACAAAAATTAAGTGGGGACATTTTCTTAACGCCGTTACCGACGGCATCGCCGAACGAACGCCGTATTTACGCGCTTCGTAACTCGCGGCAGCAACAACCCCACGTTTGCCGCCATAACCTACCGCAAGGGGTTTCCCTCGATATTCGGGGTTATCGCGTTGTTCGATGGAAGCATAAAATGCATCCATGTCAATATGGATTATTTTGCGGATCATGACAACAAATTTACGGTAAAATATTAAAAATCAAAGCAAAGAAAGGATAATTTTATGGATTTCCTCTTAACTCTTTCAATGATTTTTGAAATTGTTTAATACAATAGTCATTTAAATGAGCATAAGATGAAAAACCAAATTTACCTTGCAATTCTTTAAAATTATTTCCACGTAAAACCTCAATCTTTACTTGCTGTTTTTTCCTTGTTAATAACCATTGCTTGGGTGTTTCGTTGAACGATTCTTTAAATTTACGCGTGAGCGTTTTCGTTGTCATATTGCAAGCATCGGCTAAATCTTTAACGGTTTTCACATTTTTCGCTTTTTCTTTCACCAATAATTTGAATAAGTTTTTTGTCTCAATTATCGGATAGAAAAACATTGCATTTTCTTCTTTTGTATAAAAACCACGCATGATAAAGAAAAATTCGCTCTGCTTCAATCCCTGCAAGTGTTTGCATAGCATTTTGTTATCGAGATAAACTTGCAGCGTATTCAAAAAGCCCAACATGTACTCATTTATAGGTAATGAACGAACTAACAAGTCGTTGCCCGACAAATATTTTTTTAAACTTAATAGATTGAATTCATCGCAAAGGATTTGCGGCCTGTCGAAAGTAAGTAGAATGATTAAAGTTTCTTCTATCGAATCAACAAATACCGATTGATCAAAACCGATAGAATACATCTTGGAATTCTCTAATTTTATCTTGCGTCCATCCTCATAAATTAATTCTAATTTACCCGAAAGTACAAAAACGAATAAATATTGTCCAATAAAATGAATATTTATAGGTTGGCCTTTCTTTAGCAGGTGTTTAGAAAACGTACATTTGTCATCGGAAAGATAATTTTTGCATTGCAAATGTTCGTTTATGTATAATAGGCTACTCATAGTAACAACAATTTGACCATTACAAACTTACATAAAAAAGTTTGAATTTTATACGCCGTCCGATAAAAATCGAGACCTCAACTGTTCTATAGATAATTAACGTGCTCAAAGGCAC
>MVZJ01000040.1 GCA_002069095.1 Bacteroidetes bacterium ADurb.BinA174
GTGTTACATAGAAAACTTGTTTTACACATAGTAGCTTTGCTACTATGACTATTGTATAACTATTTTACTTCTTTGAATGAAAAAACTATGTGTCTATGTGGTTATTAATTGAGTAAGGTATTTATACGGATATTCATATAATTTAATTTTTTACATTAAAAACAAAAGTTATGAAATCAATTAAAAAAATCTTTTTAGTAGCAATTGCAACTCTATTATCAATTAGTTTTGCAAGTGCGCAATTTGGCGTTCAAGCCGGTTTTAGCATGACTAAAACTGCAGAAAAAGATGCGGATGGAATCAATGGTTTTCACGTTGGTCCTACTTTCAACTTGACTATCCAAGGTCCTATTAGCTTACAGTATGGATTATTGTACAATCTGTATATAGAAAGTGAAAAAACAGACAAAGAATATAACTCTTGGCTTGTAACAAAATCAACTTTACATCAAATTGATATCCCAGTACGTGTAGCTGCCACTTTCCCACTATCAGGTGGAATAAGTGCTTTCGCTTTTGCTGGTCCTAACTTTAATTTTGGATTAGCCGGTATTCGTCACTAACAACCTATATTGATGGTAAGAAATCAGACAAATTCTCTTTCGTAGGAGATGATATCTACAAAACAGACAAAGACCTTTCTCGCTTTAACCTACAACTTGGTTTAGGAGCAGGATTTCAGTACGACAACATGGGCGTGAGATTCAGCTATGACTTTGGGCTACTTGATATGCACAAATCAGACGCTATCAACTTCAGAGACAACGGACTAAAAGTTGGTTTGTTCTTTAACTTTTAATTAAACATTAATAAAAAGCAATAGCACTAAACAGCTAAGTAAATTTCACTTAGCTGTTTTCTTTTTTTAATATTGGATCCTTCTTCTTATCACTTAAAGTAAAGTCTTTAGCATTCTTCACCTTTTCCTTAGAAAGCGCAAGCTCCAGCACTTCCCTTACATCAGTTACGTAATGAAAATCCAGTCCTTTTAAATATTCGGGTTTTATCTCCTCGATATCTTTTTTGTTCTCTTTGCAGAGAATGATATCTTTAATTCCCGCACGTTTTGCAGCCAGTATTTTCTCTCGAATACCGCCTACAGGCAACACTTTACCGCGAAGCGTAATTTCGCCTGTCATGGCAAGGTTGGCGTGTACTTTGCGTTGCGTAAACAACGATGCCAGAGATGTAATCATCGTAATCCCGGCAGAAGGACCGTCTTTCGGGATTGCTCCTTCGGGCACGTGAATGTGCGTGTTCCAGTTTTCGAAAATTTCAGGGTCGATATTCAGTTCATTCGCGTGCGATTTAATGTATTCCATCGCCAACATAGCCGATTCTTTCATAACTTCGCCCAAATTTCCGGTAAGCGTTAGCTTAGAGCCTTTACCGCGACTGAGCGAACTTTCCACGAAAAGAATTTCGCCGCCAACGGCCGTCCAGGCTAGTCCGGTAACTACTCCGGCGTAATCATTCCCCTGATATCGATCTTTACTATATTCTTCGATACCGAGGTATTCCTTAATGTCGGCGGGTTTCAGTACTTTTGGATAATCTTCGCCTCCGGCAATTTTTCGGGCGATTTTCCGGGTAACCTTTGCGATTTTCTTGTCCAATTCCCTCACTCCCGATTCGCGCGTATAATCTTCGATTATTTTTAGCAATGCGGGTTTCGAAATGCTGAAAGTTTTTCTTTTTATGCCGTGATTATCTAATTGCTTGGGAACCAAATGCCGATAGGCAATTTCTATTTTCTCATCGCTAATGTATCCGCCTACGTTTATTAGTTCCATTCTGTCTAAAAGCGGTTGAGGAATGGAATTCAAATTGTTTGCTGTGGCTATAAACATCACTTTCGAAAGGTCGTAAGCGATGGAAAGGTAATTGTCGTGGAATGTTGAATTTTGTTCGGGATCGAGTACTTCGAGCAATGCCGATGCCGGATCGCCGCGAAAATCGTTGCCTACTTTATCAACTTCGTCCAACACAAAAACCGGATTTGAACTTCCTGCTTTCTGAATGTTCTGAATAATTCTCCCTGGAATGGCTCCGATATAGGTGCGGCGGTGTCCTCGGATTTCAGCTTCATCGTGCAAGCCACCCAATGAAACACGTATGTATTTTCTGTTTAATGCTTCGGCAACCGATTTTCCAAGCGATGTTTTTCCCACTCCGGGAGGGCCGTAAAGGCACAAAATCGGAGATTTTAAATCGCCTTTCAGTTTCAAAACCGCCAAGTGCTCGATGATGCGCTCTTTCACTTTTTCCATTCCAAAATGGTCGCGGTCGAGGATTTTTTGCGCATTTTTCAGGTTGAAACTGTCTTTCGTATATTCGTTCCATGGCAAATCCACAATGGTTTGCAGGTAACCGAACTGAACCGAATAATCGGGCGACTGCGGATGCAATCTTTCTAATTTGGCAATTTCCTTTTCGAAAATATCGGCAACCTCCTTACTCCACTTTTTCGTTTCTCCTTTTTTGCGAAACTCGGTGATTTCTATTTGTTGCGTGCTACCGCCTAATTCTTCCTGAATGGTTTTTATCTGCTGTTGCAAAAAATATTCCCTTTGCTGCTGATTGAGATCTTTGTGCGTTTTCATCTGGATGTTCATTTTTAGCTCCAGGATTTGTTTTTCGCGGTTCAAGATCATTAATAAGCGGTATGCTTGTTCTTTTTCGTCACTAATGTTCAGCAATTCTTGCTTTTCCCGGTTTTCGATTGGCAGATTGGTGGCGCTGTAACTTACCAGCATATCGGTAAACGAATTGTGATTTATTGTCTGCAGCAGTTCCCGCGGTGGTTCGCCTAAAATGTGAAGCATTTGGCTCATCACGTCGCGAATGGAATCGAGAATGGCAGTGAATTCTTTGTCGTCCTTCGCCGCTTTTTTTTGCTCTAAAATTCGATAATTTGCGGTGAAAAACGGTTCGGTTTGTACAAACTCTATACATTCGAAACGTTTTTTTGCCTGAACGATGATGCTTGCGTTATCGCGGTCGAGTTCAATAACTTTAAGCACTTCGGCAATAACACCTATGGAATAGAGATCGTCTTTTTCGGGGTCTTCCACGTTATTGTCTTTTTGGCAGACCAAACCGATATATTTGTGTTTTTTACCCAGCGACCGTACGAGTTTAAGTGACTTGCTTCGTCCTACCGAGATAGGCAGCCCACTTCCGGGGAAAACGATGGTGTTACGAAGTGGTAAAATGGGTAGTGTATCTTTCAGATCTTTCTCGTCGATGTCTGCGTTAATATCTAATAAATCTCCTGATATAAAGGATATTACATTGCTGTCGCTTTCGTCAGACGGTATAAGTGATAATTTTTTTCGGAACATATTTTTAAATTTTGGCTGTTAGCTTTTAGCCATTAGCAACTGGCTTATTTGAATTAACTTGCATTGTTTATCTTTTGTGAATTTTTATGAATAAGCGATTTTAAAACTCGAAACTCAATACTCGGAACTCTTGACTTGACATTATAATTACTTGAAACTCAAATATCAATGTTTCATAAAACAAACGACTTATTAAAGTGGACTCAAATATATTTTTCTGTCGGCAGGCAAAAGTCAACCTTTATTTCACAGAAATATATTATTTTTGTTTTCTGCAATGTGTTTATGATATACCAAATTCCGTGCCAAATATAAGGTTTTTTTGTGAATGAGAAATAAGTATTTCAAATTTAAACAGTTTACTGTTTTTCACGATAAATGCGCCATGAAAGTCGGTACCGACGGGGTGTTGCTTGGCGCATGGGCAACCGTTAGACACTGTCAATCGATTTTGGATGTGGGAACAGGTTCCGGCTTAATTGCCTTAATGGCTGCACAACGAAACAATCGGGCAAAAATAACTGCTATCGAAATCGATACCGAGGCAGCGTTGCAAGCGAAAGAGAATGTTGAAAACTCACCTTTCAACAACAGAATTACTGTATTGCCATTGTCTTTTCAGGATTTTATTTCTTCTGCAACCGGTAAATTTGATTTGATTGTTTCCAATCCGCCGTTTTTTATAAACTCTCTGCCATCGCCCGATATAAAAAGAACGGATGCCCGACATGCGGATTTACTTACTTTAAACGAACTTTTCGGATTGAGCAAAAACCTTTTAAGCGAAACTGGAATCTTCTCGTTGATCTATCCGTTTTCGGAAAGAGAAAATATAATGTCTGTAGCCGAAAAGGAGAATCTTTATTTATCGCGTGAAACGGTTGTTTTTCCCACTCCGCATACCTTACCTAAAAGAATTTTACTGGAATTTAGTGTTCAAGAACGGGAACATATCGATAGAAGTGAACTGACTATCGAAGAAAAACGTCATATTTATACGCCGGAATTTGGTCAATTAACAAAGGATTTCTATCTTTATCTGTGAAAAATCTTTGTATTGCACATTTAATAATAAATATAGGAGAACAGGTTATAGCAATTCACTCCGATTTCAAGTTTTGTAGGAAGTAATGGAACTCAATGATGAGCAGTTGATTGAGTTGTACTCTATTTTTTTATTTGCCATATCGGAAGGAAATGATACCATACTTTATAATTTTTTACACAATTCTGATGATAAACTTCAGGAAAGTAAAAGTACATACATAACGCAAGAGGTGATGAAGGATATAGACAAAGAGATGGGAATAACCTGTTATTGAAATAACTGACTTATAAGAAAATAAGTATTTAAATGAATTTATTGTTGTGTTTTAGATTCTTCACTATGTTCAGAATGACAACCGAAAGTGCCGCTTATCAGTTTGTTTGTTATGCTGACGATAGGAAGCATCTATTTATCAGGATATAACTTTTATTGTAATCGATTACTAAATCAAAAAAATCTCCATTTTTATGAAAAAGTTTTTTATACTCACATTATTTGCTTTTCTATCGCTGTTGATAGTGCAGGCAACAGATACCATTCAGGTAAAACAAACACGAATTCCTATTTTGATTGATCGAAACGACAACGTGTTGTTTTATGTCCGCATCAATACCGATAAGGCAAAGGAATTAAATGAAGTGGTGTTGCAATTTTCTGACGATGTCAATTTTAACGAAATTGAAGCCATCAAATTATATTATGGCGGAACTGAGGCGTTTCAACGAGAAAATCAACTTCACTATGCGCCCGTTCAATATATTTCGAGCCATGCTCAAGGTAAAACACGCGATGCGAATCCTTCTTATTCCATAAAATTGGTAGAACAGCGAAAACCCTCTTCAAGAGTGGTCCTTTCGCCCAATTATAAACTGTTTTCCGGAATAAATTATTTTTGGATAAGTTTACAAATGAAGCCATCGACCTCTTTATTGTCGAAAATCGATGTGAAAATGGTTTCTGCGAAATTAGATATGAAAAACGCGCCGTTAGAAATGGCAGATGAATCAATGACGCACAGAATGGGAATCGGTGTTCGTCAAGCAGGAGATGACGGCTCTGCCTCTTTCCGTATACCGGGATTGGTAACTTCAAATAGTGGAACATTGCTTGGCGTGTACGATGTGCGCTATAACAGTAGCGTAGATTTGCAAGAATACGTGGATGTGGGTTTAAGCCGCAGTACCGATAAAGGGCAAACCTGGGAAAAAATGCGCTTGCCTCTTTCATTCGGTGAATATGGCGGTTTGCCTAAAGCTCAAAATGGGGTGGGAGACCCTGCTATTTTGGTGGATAACGTTACCGGAACTATTTGGACAATTGCCGCTTGGACACATGGAATGGGGAACGGACGCGCGTGGCATAACTCAAAAGCGGGAATGACTATTCAAGATCAAACAGCACAGTTGGTTTTGTCGAAAAGTACAGACGACGGTGAAACATGGTCGGAGCCGATAAATATTACTGAACAAGTGAAAGACCCTTCGTGGAAATTCTTGTTGCAAGGTCCTGGAATGGGAATTACCATGCAAGACGGTACTTTGGTTTTCCCTATCCAATATATCGACTCCACAAGAATTCCTAACGCAGGAATAATGTACAGCAAAGACCGTGGCGAAACCTGGCACATTCATAGCCATGCCCGTACAAATACTACCGAAGCTCAGGTAGCTGAAGTTAAACCCGGAGTTTTGATGCTAAACATGCGCGACAACAGAGGTGGAAGCCGTGCGGTTTCAATTACAAAAGATTTAGGAAAGACCTGGACTGAGCATCCCTCCAATCGCAGCGTTTTAAATGAGCCCGTTTGTATGGCGAGTTTGATTAATGTAAAAGCAAAAGATAACGTTTTGGGAAGAGATGTGTTGTTGTTCTCGAATCCTAATACAACCGAAGGAAGGTATAATATTACTATCAAAGCAAGCTTGGACGGCGGATTGTCTTTCCCAAAAGAATATCAAGTGTTGCTGGACGAAGACTATGGTTGGGGTTACACCTGTCTGACCATGATAGATAAGGAGACAATCGGAATTTTATACGAAAGCAGTGTGGCGCACATGACTTTTCAAGCTGTGAAACTGAAAGATATCATTGGAAAATAAACTCCAAACGTCAAATCTCAAAAATCAAACGTTTTTATGAAAAGGTGCTTACTGATTTTTAGCTTACTTTCCACGATTGCTATGGCACAACAAAATCCGATATTGCTTTTTCCTGACGGTGCGCCGGGCGAAATAAAAAAATTGAAACAAAAAGAGGATTTGTCGGGAAACAAAGTAGCCGGATGTCCTGTACTCCGAATCAGCAATGTGAGCGAACCCACGCTTACGTTTTATCCGGCTCCCACCGATAATAATTCGGGTGCGACGATTATCGTAAATCCGGGTGGTGGATATAATATTCTGGCGTACAACTTAGAAGGTACCGAAATTTGCCAACGATTTAACAGCCACGGTGTGAATTGTGTGTTAGTGAAATATCGTGTACCGCGTCGCGAAGGACTGGAAAAACATGAAGCTCCGTTGCAGGATGTGCAACGCGCTATTGCCTATACACGTTCGCACGCCGATGAATGGAAAATCGATCCGAACCGGATTGGGGTGATGGGCTTTTCTGCCGGTGCACATTTAGCGGCAGTGGCGAGCAACAGTTACAATGAGCGCACATACCCGCAAGTAGATAATTTTGACAACGTGAGTCTTCGTCCCGATTTTTGCTTGCTTATTTATCCTGCATATCTCGACGGAGAGAATTTTTCCATCTCCCCCGAACTGAAAGTTACCGAAAAAACGCCGCCTACTTTCATTGTTCAAACGCAGGACGATCATCGGTTGCTCAACAGCAGTATTTTTTATTATTACGCGCTTAAAGAAGCAAAAGTTCCGGTTGCCATGAACTTGTATCCGACCGGAGGGCACGGTTACGGACTCCGTAATACTGGCGATTTGGTAAATGAGTGGCCTTTTCGTGTAATGAGTTGGTTGCGAGATATTGGGATGGTAAAATGATAATGGATTTCGTCCGATAGGCGTTTCACGCGATAGATTCTGCTGCGCTTACGATAATAAAAGGCGGGAACTTTCAAAACAAGCTCCCGCCTTTTGTTAGGTTTTAATCTAAAAGTAGAGTTTATATTTTTTTAATTGCCCGATTTTATAGAACCGACGCCACTTTTATCCAACGCTTTTATGGTTGGTTTTCCGTAGTAGGTAATACTGCCCACACCCGTTCCAAAAAGTTCAATGGATTTTGAGGCATAGCATTTAACGCTACCTACACCCGATGAGTGAACTATAACATCTTCAGCAATATACTCACGCGTATCGATATTGCCAACGCCTTCCGATTTATATTCGGCGAACTCTCCTTTGCCTTTTAGGCGAGTGTTTCCAACACCATCGGATTCAACGATTAATCGGTTGCATTCGAGTTGTGAAGCCGAAATATTTCCCACTCCGTCGGAGTCAATGTGCAGGTTTTCAGTTTTTACAAGTCCGTCAAGAGAAATATTCCCCACTCCGTCGGATTCAATTTTATAAAGGTTGGGAGAACTTATTCTAACGGTAAGTTTTTTTGCTTTTCGGTTGCCGAAAATTCGTTTCAGCTCTTTCTTCTTTGATAATTTCAGCGTATTGTTTTCAACTTTTACAATCAATTTATTGATCATTTCTTCGTCACCTTCGGCAGATACGCTTGTGTGGTTTGACTGAGTGAAAATGATGTTTCCCACAATATCGGTTTTAATTTCCGAAAAGTTTCCAACATTGTATTTCTTGGTGATTGTGCGATTTTGCGCGTATAGGGTTTGAATGCTTGTTAGTGCCAATACGGCAATTACGATAATTGAAAAAGTTCTTTTTGTTTTCATATTTGTTTTTATTAAAAAGTTTTATGTTCAATGTTTGTCGGTAAATTGTTCACCGAAGTCTAAAAATCCATCAATCTGAAAGTCTATCTTTATTTATTTTGACTCTTGGTTTTTTTATCTATTTGTTAGACGTATGTTCTGGAAATTTGGTTACAAAAAAACGGGTTTTTAACAATTTAATAACGAAGGTAAAGCCATCGTCTCCTATTAATTTTTCAACAATTCCAATATTTTCAACCTAAAAGCATATTCATATTTTGCTTGCGCCTGATCGGCTAATGTTTGCGTGAGATTACTTTTGGCTTGAGTAAGTTCGAATGAATTGGCGCGCCCGTTATCGAATTTTTCTTGTGCGAAACGGAAGGCTTCCCGACCGTAAGTTTCGGCTTTTTGAGTGGCATTCCACTTGCTTTGGGCTCCCACGGCATTGTAATAAGCCGTTTCCACACGTTTACGAAGGTCTATTTTTATTTTGTCTATTTCAATTAGGTTATTTTCTACGGCGAGTTGTGCAGCGCGGATGTTATTTTTGGTTTGGAACTTATTAAAAATAGGAATTCGCAAGCTGAAACCAAGCGAGTTACTCATATTATTTCGGAGTTGCTTGTTGAACGGATCGTTGTAGCGTCCGCTCATATTGTAATATCCGGTTCCGAAGTTTGCACCGAAGAACAGCGACGGATAAAGTTGCGATTTTGCTATCAATACTTCTTTTTCACTGCTTTGCAGACGATACTCTGCTGCTTTAATTTCAGGACGGATGAGTAATGCGGTTTGAAAAACATCGGATGTTGAGAGTAAAACCCCTTCGTTGATAATGGATTCTATCGGCGGAATCGAAACATCGAAGTTTGAAAAATCTTCCAGTTCCATAATCTGAGCCAAATCGAGCAATGCCAGTTTGAGATTGCTCTCTACCTGAACTTTGTTTTGCTCTTCGCGGGCACGTTGGGCTTCCAGTTCGTAAATTTCGCCCTGAGCCATTTTCCCGCTTTTTATCAATGCTTTCCGGCGATTCATGTTGGAGTCCGTCAATTGAATTTGCTCGTTAGCAATCTGCAACAATTCTTTTTGCAGTAAAACTTGCAGAAAAGCCGTGGCTACGCTCATTTCAATATCGTCTTTAAACTTCTCTAAGTCGGCTTCGGCGGCGCTTAAGTCAGCTCGTTTGGCATCGATGTTGTGTTTCATTCGCAATCCGTCGAACAAGGTAATGTCTGCACCAACTCCAAACGAAGTTTGCGACGAATTGGTATTCTGATAGGTGTTGTCTAACCCGATAGAACGCCCGAAAATAAAATTTTGTCCTGTCGAAGCATTTATGCTCGGCAATAGATCGTTTCTGGCCTGCGAATATGCAATTTTACGCTGTGCCTTGTTCAGTTCCTGCTGTTTGATATTTCTGTTGTTTTGCAAAGCAATGTTTATGCACTCTTCGAGGGTGTATTGCTGTGCCATTCCGGTTAGGGAAAATGCACAAAGTAGTGTGATGATGATTGTTCTCATTGTTGATTGTTTTTTATAACCCCTCCGTCCCGATAGCTATCGGGACTTGTCCCCTTTGTCAAAGGGAACAGTCGCGAAGGTCATATATTTTTACTTGTCGGAAATAATTCTTAGCCTGTGACTCTCCCCTTAAAAGGTATGGGGAGTACCTCGCCAAAGCGAGAGGAAGGGGTTATGTAATTAATATTCTTCACTTCATATTTCTAATTTCTTTATTTCTTCTTTTCTATTATTTCATTCCCCCGAACTTTATCGTTCAATTTCAATCCTTCAACGATTTCGATGTTAATTCCGTCGGAAAGGCCTACTTTCACGTTTTTGCGTTCAAATTCTTGCGGTTTCTCGTTTTTTACCGCATAAACAAATGCTGAATCGTTGCTGAATTCGATGCAGCTTTCGGGAATGGAAAGTACACTGTCGCGACGATCGAGAATGATATCGGCATTAGCGCTGTAACCGGCGCGGATGAAAACATCGGTAGGCATTTCCATGGCAGCTTTCATCTCGAAGAGTATGGCTCCGCTTTCTTCAATGCCTTTGGGTGAAACGTATTCCAGTTTGGCAGAAATTTTCTTGTCCTGAACGGCACCGATGGTGATTTCCATGGGCATTCCCACGGACAGTTTGCCTACTTCGGTTTCATCGATTTTTCCCACGAAAAGCATATCGTTGAGGTCGGCAACAGAAGCGATGGTGGTTCCGTCGTTAAAATTATTGGACTGAATTACCGAATTTCCTACTTTGATGGGAACATCCAAAATGGTGCCGCTTACGGTGGAGCGAACCAGCGTATTGCTGTATTTTGCCGAACTTTTGGTGATGCCTGTGCGAACGAGGCTAAGGTTATCGCTGGCGGCACGCAGTTCTTCCTGATCGTTTTTGTATTGAAGTTGTACTTTCTCGAATTCTTCGCGCGAAATAACGTTGCTTTCGTATAGTTTGCGGTCGCGTTCGTAATTGCTCCGGCTTTGGTCGGCAGCTAATTGCGCACGCGAAACACGTGATTCGGCTCCGCTCAGGTTTACCATGTCGGGAATCACCTGAATTTTAGCGATAATATCGCCTGCCTGAACGATTTCGCCCGCTTCCTTATATACTTCGGCAATGATACCTGACATTTGCGGTTTGATGAGAATTTCGTTTCGTGGTTGTACTTTTCCGGTTGCTACCGTGCGCTTTTCTATTTTGTGCATCGCAGCGGTTTCAATCTGATAGTTTTTTGCTTTCGGACGCGATTTTTGCCAAAGAAAGACAAATGTCCAGATGACTAATAGTCCTAAAAGAACCAATCCTGCAATTTTGAGTACTTTTTTCATTTTTGAGTTATAGTTTGATGTTTAATGTTTGATGTTTAAGTTTGTAACCCCTCCTCACAAAAGAGGGAGTAGTGGGTTATTTAAAGTTTAGTGAAAAGATAAGTTTTATTGATTGAAAACTCCCAAATCGTAAATTGAATTATTCTTCCCTTATCGCTTCAATGGGTTTTATCATCATGGCACGCTGAGCGGGAATAAATCCGGCAAGAGTGCCTATAATCAATAATATTATCAGTGAACCGACTGCCATTCCAAATCCGATTTGAGGGTCTTTGAAAAACTGGTCGCCTTGACTCAGGGCAACACCCACAGCCGACAATATTCCTACTCCCAGCACAATTCCGCCGATTCCGGCCAAGACGGTAAGCACAACGCTTTCGGTAAGAATTTGTCCGATAATGTTGTTTGGAGTAGCACCCAAGGCACGGCGAATGCCAATCTCTTTCGTACGTTCACGAACTGTTACGAGCATAATATTGCTTACGCCGATTGCACCGGCAAGCAATGTTCCCAAGCCCACAATCCAGATAAGCGAAGCGATGCCGATCCCTAGGTAACTGAACATTTTGAATTGTTCTTCGATATTCATACTGAAAACAGCGTCTTTGTCTTCGGGAGAAATCTGGTGTCGCTGTTTTAAAATATCGGTAATTTTGTCCTGAATAACTTTTACCGAAGTCCCTTCATTGGCTGTTGCGGCTAAAAAGTGAATGATATTACCTTGATTGAATGTCTGCTGCATAGTGCTGAAGGGCAATACCACGGTTTCGGTAGTATTACCGCCGATGCTGGCGCCTGAGGTGCTGCGTGCAACACCAATAACCTGAAAATAAATACCATTTACCCTAATCTGCTTGCCTACGGGATCTTCTTCGTGTTGAAAAAGCACTTCGTAAATTCGTTCACCAATAACGCATACTTTTCTTTTTTCGGCAATATCAATATCGTTCACGTATCGTCCGTAAACCAATTTACTCTTATCTATCAGGTCATATTCAGGGTAACAGCCTTTAACTAAATAAGAACCGTTTTTCTCGCCCCTGACTACATTTTTATCGCTGCCGTCGCCACCTGCAAATAGCACGGGAGATATATATTGCAATTCTTCCACCCGCTGACGGATAACCGGTAGGTCGCTGTTGGTCATATTCCAAACACGTCCTTTTCTGAAACCTTTGTATGGCTCTGTTGTGCTCTCAGCTACAAAAAAGACCGAATTGGTTGCAAAGCCTTCCACTTGCGACATTATTCCTTTCTCCAGTGCGTTACCGGCGCCAACCATTAGTACCAGCATAAACATCCCCCAGAAAACGCCGAATGCCGTGAGAAAGCTTCGCGATTTGTTGCTGGTAATGGTAACCCATATTTCGTACCACCGATCGAGATCGAAAAGTACCTCCAACCTCTTAAAAGGAGATTTTATAAATTGTTGGATATTTCGTTGTTTTCTTTTCATTTTTTTGTTTTGTTAAACGTAGCACACTACGTCTGTACAATTCGAAATTCAAATTGTAAATCATTCCTGTCTCATTGCTTCAATCGGTTTAATTTTTACTGCTTTACGAGCAGGCAGATATCCCGCAATTATGCCCGAAATAATCAGAACGATAGTTGCAAAGACAGCATATCCTATATCTACGGTCGGATTTTTGAAAATAGTCATTTGTATTTCTCCATCGGAGCCTTGCACCCCATTAGCCGATTGTTCCATAAAAAAGTTTATAACCTCGGTAAGTCCAATTCCAAAAATCATCCCGATATAACCGAAAATTGAGGTGATAAGAAGTGATTCCAGGATGATGGATTTCAGGATGGATGACGGTGGCGCACCGATGGCTTTCCGGATTCCGATTTCACGCGTCCGTTCTTTCACTGAAACCAGCATGATGTTGCTTACGCCTACTATTCCGGCGATGAGAGTTAAGATGCCGATGATACTTACGAAAATGGTGATTCCTCCGAATATTTTTTGCGATTCAATGTAATCGGCTTGCGCATTATTTACCCAAAGCGCCTGCGTATCTTTGGGATCGAAATTGAGGCTTCGTCCCATTAAACCACGTAGCGACTCATTAAATCTGTCGTTTTCTTCCTTGGTTTCCAATCCATCTACTGTAAATGTAATTTGATTGAATTTTTTGGTCGGATTATAAATGGTTTGTGCTGTAGAAAATGGAATGTAAGCGATGGGCGAACCCCAACCGGTTTTTTTTGTGTTGATGCCCACTACTTTGAACATCACCGAACCCACTTTCACGTACTTGCCCAACGCCGACTTTCCTTTGAAAAGGGTTTCGGCAACGCGGTTATCGAGTACTATGATTTTGTTCTGCTCTTTCACGTCGAGGGCATTGATAAAACGTCCGTTATCGGGATTTATGATGAGTTTCTCTATTTCCATGTAGTCCGGCATCACGCCGCGAATGTTATATGAGCCGTATTCCGCTCCAAAAGAAATGGTTTGTGTGCGGTCTATGCGTGCCGCAATGAGGCGGCTTTCGTTAACATCGGTTTTAATGAGTTCCACTTCTTTCTCCTGGAATTGCAGGTTTCTACCCGATTTCAGTCCTTTGTGCGTCATGGATGTAGTTCCTGACCACAATGTTATACGGTTTACAGCTCGGTCGCTGAAGTTGGAAGTTACTCCGTTTTTCAATCCGTTTCCGGCGCCCAGTAAAACTATAAGAATGAAAATTCCCCATGAAACTGACAGTCCCGTAAGCGCTGTGCGCAATTTGTTTTTGCGGAGGGTTTGGAATATTTCTTGTAGGTGATCGTTCATGTATGTTACGAGTTACGGGTTGAGAATTACAGGCGTAGAGACGGCACGCACACCGTCTTTACGAATTTCCGATTCAATTTCACCGTCTTTTAACCGGATAATCCGTTTTGTGGCATCGGCTACCGATTGTTCATGAGTAACAATGATAGTGGTGATGCCTTGTTTGTTTAAATTGGAAAGAACATCCATTACTTCGATGGTGGTTTGGCTGTCGAGAGCGCCGGTGGGTTCGTCGGCAAGTATCACTTTTGGGTTCGATATCATGGCGCGCGCAATGGCAACGCGTTGTTTTTGTCCGCCCGACAATTCGCTGGGTAAATGATGCGCCCAATTTTTCAGTCCCATTTTATCGAGGTGCTCCATTGCGATGATGTTGCGCCTTTTGCGGCTGATGTTCTTATAATAGAGTGGGAGAGCCACGTTTTCCAGTGCGTTTTTGAAATTGATGAGGTTGAACGATTGAAATACGAATCCGATCATTTCGTTACGGTACTTGGCGGCTTGAGTCTCTGTGAGGTTTTTGATGAGAGTATTGTTGAGGTAATATTCACCCGAATCGTAGCTGTCCAAAATACCGATTATGTTTAATAACGTGGATTTTCCGGAACCCGATGCTCCCATAATCGCCACATATTCACCAGATTCAATGTCCAGATCTATATCTTTGAGGGCATGCAGAGAAATGGCTTCGGTGTGGTAGAATTTGTTTATTTTCCTGAGATTGATCATGAAGTTTGTCTTTGTAGTTTGACTTATTCTAATTGAATTTGGTTACAACAATTTTGTTGATGAGGCAAAATTAATGCTTTAAATAATACTATGCAATGCATACTACTATTAAAATTATAAAAATTATGAACAATTAACCATTATCTGTTGATAATTCACTTTCTATTTTTGCGATTAAATCGCTAATCTTAATATCCAATAATTTCATTTTCTTTGCAATTGTCGGTAGCTCAATGTTCATAAAATCATCTTTATAAATATTTTTCACCGTTTTTTTTGCGTCGGGTGATATGAAAAAACCAACGCCGCGCTTGTCGTAAATAATTTCGATGGATTTCAGATACTCGTAGCTTCGCATTACCGTGTTTGGATTTACTCCGAACAGGATTCCCAACTCGCGAATGGACGGAATGCGCTCCTCTTCGCGATACTCATCGTTGAGAATTTTCTCGCAAATTGTGTCGGAAATTTGGAGGTAGATGGGTTTGTGGTTGTCAAAATTCATCATA